>NZ_PNOZ01000080.1:0-27047 GCF_002879555.1 Verrucosispora sp. ts21
GAGCGGGCGAGCGGGCGAGCGGGCGAGCGGGCGAGCGGGCGAGCGGGCGAGCGGGCGAGCGGGTCAGCGGGTCAGCGCAGGGTTTCGGCGGCGACGGCGCACACGGCCGTGGTGAGCGCGGTCAACACCGCCGAGTCGAGTCGCCAGTGCTGCCAGTAGAGCGGGATGTCCACCACCCGGCCCGGCGCGAGGTCCACGCAGCGGCCGGATTCCAGGTCGTCGGCGGCGATCTGCTCCGGCACCATCCCCCAGCCCAGGCCCAGTCGGATCGCGGCGCTGAACGCGGGCACCGACGGCACGTAGTGCACCGGCGGATCGAGGGCACGGCCGGCCAGCGTACGCAGGAAGCGGTGCTGGATGCGGTCCCTGCGGTCGAAGACCACCACCGGTGCGGCGGCGAGCGCCGAACGGGTGAGGCCGTCGGCGAACCACCGTCGCAGGCTCGACGGGGCGGCCAGCGCCCGGTACCGCATCGCGCCGAGTGGGCGTACCCGGCAGCCCTGCACCGCCTCCCGCTGGGCGGTCACCGCGGCCATCACCGCTCCCGCGCGCAGCAGTTCGGCGCTGTGGTCCTGGTCGTCCTGCCGGATGTCGAAGGAGAGTTCCGGTGCGGCGGGCAGCCGGGCCAGGGCGGCGGGAAACCAGGTGGCGAGCGAGTCGGCGTTGACCACGACGGCGACCCGGGTACGGCCGGGGTCACCGCCGAGTGGCCCCCGCGCGTCGGCCAACGCTTCCCGTTCCAGCAGCGCCAACTGCCCGGCGAGGCGGAGCAGCGGGCGACCGGCCTCGGTGGCGTCGCAGGGTCGCTGACGTCGGACGAGCACCTGCCCGACGGCTTCCTCCAGCGCCTTGATCCGCTGGCTGACCGCTGACGGGGTCACGTGCAGCAGCCGGGCGGCAGCGTCGAAGCTGCCCTCACTGACGACGGCGGCGAGCGTACGGAGCTGGGCGGAATCCAGACCGCTCATGAAGCTGTCCTTAACCATCTGAAGAATCTTTAGTTGGACTGATGATCAGGACCGACCCTACCGTCGACCCATGCTCACCTCGGCCGTCGCCGGTTTCTCGTTGTCCATCGCCCTGATCGTCGCCATCGGCGCGCAGAACGCCTTCGTGCTCCGCCAGGGCCTGCGCCGGGAACACCTGGTGCCGGTCGTCCTGACCTGCGCGGTGTCGGACGCGCTGCTGATCGGCGTCGGGATCGCCGGGGTCGGTTCGGTGGTGGCCGCTCGACCGGATCTGCTCACCGCGATCCGCTGGGGCGGTGCCGCCTTCCTGCTCGGGTACGCGGTCCTCGCCGCCCGCCGCGCGCTGCGCCCCAGCGCCCTCACGCCCGCGCAGCGGCCACCGGCCCGGCTCGGCGCGACGCTGGCGGCCTGCCTGGCCTTCACCTACCTCAACCCGCACGTGTACCTCGACACCGTGCTGCTGCTCGGTGGCATCGCCCAGCAGCACCAGCACCGCTGGTGGTTCGGTGTCGGGGCCGCGCTGGCCAGTGTGTGCTGGTTCACCGCGCTCGGCGCGGGCGCCTACCGGCTCGCCCCGCTGCTCGCGCGTACCCGCGTCTGGCAGGTGCTCGACGGCCTGATCGCGGTGGTGATGGTCGGGGTGGCGGCGGCGTTGGTGCTTGGCTGAGTGGGTGGTTTCGCCCACCACAGGCGGCGCGGTGGCGCATCGGCAGCAATGATGGCCGGGTGCGTTTCCTCAATGGCACGACCCCGGCTCACGACCTGACCTACAACGACGTCTTCATGGCCCCGGCCCGGTCCGAGGTGGCGTCGCGGCTCGACGTCGACCTGGCCACCGGCGACGGTACGGGCACCACGATCCCGCTGGTCGTGGCGAACATGACGGCGGTCGCCGGCCGGCGGATGGCCGAGACGGTGGCCCGCCGTGGCGGCATCGTGGTGATCCCGCAGGACATCCCGATCGACGTGGTGGCCGAGGTGGTCACCTGGGTCAAGCAGCGGCACCTGGTGCACGAGACCGCCGTCGCGCTCGGCCCGACGGACACCGTCGGCGACGCGATCCATCTGCTGCCGAAGCGGGCGTACGGCGCGGTCGTCGTGGTCGACGAGGCGGGCCGGCCGATGGGCGTGGTGACCGAGGCGGACACGGTCGGCGTGGACCGCTTCGCCCAACTGCAGGACGTGATGTCGGCCGACCTGCACACCGTGCCGGCGAGCGCGGACCCGCGTACCGGATTCGACCGGCTCTCCGAGGGGCGGCGGCGGTTGGCGCCGGTGGTCGACGACGACGGGCGGCTGGTCGGGGTGCTCACCCGCCCAGGCGCGCTGCGGGCGACGTTGTACCGGCCGGCCGTGGACGACCAGGGGCGGCTGCGGATCGCGGCGGCGGTGGGGATCAACGGTGACGTGGCGGGCAAGGCGGCGGCGTTGCTGACGGCCGGGGTGGACACCCTGGTGGTGGACACCGCGCACGGCCACCAGGAGCGGATGATCGCCGCGCTGCGGACCGTGCGCCGGCTCGACCCGTCCGTCCCGGTCGCGGCCGGCAACGTGGTCACCGCCGACGGCGTACGCGACCTGGTCTCCGCAGGCGCGGACATCGTCAAGGTCGGAGTGGGCCCGGGGGCGATGTGCACCACCCGGATGATGACCGGGGTCGGTCGGCCGCAGTTCTCGGCGGTGCTCGACTGTGCTGCCGCCGCTCGCGAGCTGGGTCGGCACGTCTGGGCCGACGGCGGGGTGCGCCATCCCCGGGACGTGGCGTTGGCGCTGGCCGCCGGGGCGTCCAACGTCATGATCGGCTCGTGGTTCGCCGGCACCTACGAGTCCCCCGGTGACCTCTACACCGACGAGGACGGCCGCCGTTACAAGGAGAGCTTCGGGATGGCCTCGGCGCGGGCGGTAAGCGCGCGTACCGGCGAGGACAGCCCGTACGACCGGGCCCGGAAGGCGATCTTCGAGGAGGGCATCTCGTCGGCCCGGATGTACCTGGATCCGGTCCGGCCCGGCGTGGAGGACCTGATCGACGAGATCATCTCCGGGGTACGCAGTGCGTTCACCTATGCCGGTGCCCGTACCCTGCCCGAGTTCCACGAGCGGGCGCTGGTCGGTGTGCAGAGCACGGCCGGCTACACCGAGGGGATGCCACTGCCGACGAGTTGGTGACACGGCAGGTCGAAAATAGTTTGGCCCCTGACTGTCAGGGTTCTAATCTGCCGGTATGAAACTGGTCCAACTCGGGGACGTACCGCTCGGCCGACTGCTTGTCGTCGCCGGGCACCTCACCGGCCAGCGATGGAACCGCTACCTCGCCGACGAGCACGGCCTCACCCAGGCCGGGATGGTCACCCTGATGGCCCTCGCCGAGCACGGGGAGCTGCCGCACCGCGCGGTGGCCGAGTTGTGTTTCGTCCGCCCGGCCACCCTCACCGGCATCGTCGACACCCTCGAACGCGACGGCCTGGTGCAACGACGCCGCGACGGCGCCGACCGGCGCAGCATCAAACTCACCCTGACCCCGGCCGGCCGGGACCGGGTCGCCGCGCTCACCGCGATGATCCGGGCTCGACGCCCGCTCACCTCGGTCGACGCCGACCCGGCGAAGGCGGCCGTGATCCGGCAGTTCCTCCTCGAGGTCATCGGCCAGGACGAGTCAGCCGGCAAGCCCGAGGGAGGTCCGACATGCTGATCCGGTTGCTGCTGGCCAATCTGCGCCCGTACCGGCGACCGCTGGCCGTGGTGGTGCTGCTCCAGTTCGTCAGCACGATGGCCTCCCTCTCCCTGCCGAGCCTCAACGCCGACATCATCGACCTCGGTGTGGCCCGGGGAGACACCGACTACATCCTGCGTACCGGCGGATGGATGCTCGCCCTCACGGTGGTGCACATCATCTGCCTCATCGCGGCGGTCTACCTGGGCGCCCGCATCGCCATGGGCTTCGGCCGGGACCTGCGGGCGACGCTGTTCGGACACGTCAACCGCTTCTCCGCCCGGGAGGTCGCCCGCTTCGGCGCGCCGTCGCTGATCACGCGCAACACGAACGACGTGCAGCAGGTGCAGATGCTGGTGCTGATGAGCTGCACCATGCTGGTCTCCGCACCGATCATGAGCATCGGCGGCGTGGTGATGGCCCTGCGCGAAGACGTCGGGCTCTCCTGGCTGATGCTTGTCTGCGTACCGGTGCTGGCGATCGTGCTGGGCCTGATCATCCGGCGGATGGTGCCGAGCTTCCGGTTGATGCAGACCCGGATCGACACCATCAACCGGGTGCTCCGCGAGCAGATCACCGGCATCCGGGTGGTCCGGGCGTTCGTCCGCGAGCCGTACGAGACGCGACGCTTCGCCACCGCGAACGCCGACCTGACCGCCACCGCCCTGCGCACCGGCCGGCTGATGGCGTTGATCTTCCCCGTGGTGATGCTGGTGCTCAACGTCTCCAGCGTGGCGGTGCTCTGGTTCGGCGGTCAGCGGGTCGACGAGGGCGCCATCCAGGTCGGCGCGCTTACCGCCTTCCTGCAGTACCTGATGCAGATCCTGATGGCCGTCATGATGGCCACCTTCATGCTGATGATGGTGCCCCGCGCGGCGGTCTGCGCCGAGCGGATCACCGAGGTGCTGGACACCGACTCCTCGGTGGTGCCCGCCCCGGACCCGGTCGTCGAGGTGACCGGCCGAGCCGAGTTGGAACTACGCGACGTGCGCTTCCAGTACCCGGGGGCCGCCGAGCCGGTGCTGCGGGACATCTCCTTCCGGGTCACACCGGGCAGCACCACGGCGATCATCGGTAGTACGGGTGCGGGCAAGAGCACTCTGCTCTCCCTCATCCCCCGGCTTGTCGACGTGACCGCCGGTGCCGTGCTCGTCGACGGGGTCGACGTCCGGCAACTGGCACCGGAACAGCTGTGGAATCGGATCGGCCTGGTGCCGCAGCGGCCGTACCTGTTCACCGGCACGGTGGCGAGCAACCTGCGCTACGGCAACCCGGACGCCAACGACGAGGAACTCTGGACGGCACTGGAGATCGCCCAGGCCCGGGACTTCGTCGAGGCGATGCCGGAAGGACTGGCGGCACCTATCGCACAGGGCGGCACCAACGTCTCCGGTGGGCAGCGCCAGCGGCTGGCCATCGCCCGTGCCCTGGTCCGCCGGCCGGAGATCTACCTCTTCGACGACTCGTTCTCCGCGCTCGACCTCGGCACCGACGCACGACTGCGGGCGGCCCTGCGGCCGGTCACCGCCGACGCCGCCGTGGTCATCGTCGCGCAACGGGTGTCGACGATCATCGACGCGGACCAGATCATCGTGCTGGAGGACGGCGGCGTGGTCGGGATGGGCCGCCACGAGGACCTGCTGACGAGTTGTCCCACGTACGCCGAGATCGTGGCGTCCCAACGCACCACGGAGGTGCCGGCATGAGCGAGCGCCAGCGAGCGAATCATCAGCTCAGCGCAAAGGTGCCTCATGACGGCACGCAGCGAAGCGGAGTGCCGGCATGAGCGAACGTGGATCTCAGGCCGCCATTCCTGCGCAGCAGTCGGGCAGCGAGAGTGCGCCGAAACGGCTGCCCGGCGGCGGCCACCGCGGCGGTCCGCACGGCGGCATGGGCATGGGCATGCCCGCCGAGCGTTCCTTGAACTTCCTGCCCAGCGCGCGGCGCCTGATGGGCCGGCTACGTCCGCACCGCCTGCACCTGAGCGCCATCATCGCGCTGGCGGTGGTAAGCGTCGGGCTCACCGTGATCGGGCCGAAGGTGCTCGGGTACGCCACCGACCTGATCTTCACCGGGGTGATCGGCCAGCAACTGCCGGCGGGCACCACCGCCGAGCAGGCCGTTGCCGCCGCCCGGGCGGCCGGCAACAACAACTTCGCCGACATGCTCGCCCGGATGGACGTGGTGCCCGGAGTGGGCATCGACTTCTCCGCGCTGGGCCGGGTGCTGCTGCTCGCGCTGGGCCTGTACGTGGTGGCCAGCCTGCTGCTGTGGTGGCAGGGCTGGCTGCTCAACGGCGTCGTCCAGCGGACCGTGTTCCAGCTGCGGGCCGAGGTCGAGGAGAAGCTGAACCGGTTGCCGCTGCCCTACTTCGACAGGCAGCCGCGTGGGGAACTGCTCAGTCGGGTCACCAACGACATCGACAACGTCTCGCAGACCCTCCAGCAGACGTTGAGTCAGCTGCTGACCGCGCTGCTCACCGTGGTCGGCGTACTCGGCATGATGTTCTGGATCTCGCCGCTGCTTGCCCTGGTGGCGCTTGTCGCGGTGCCGCTGTCGGTGGTGGTGACCGGGCAGATCGCCAAGCGGTCGCAGCGCAAGTTCATCGCGCAGTGGACCCACACGGGCGAGCTGAACGGGCAGATCGAGGAGGCGTTCACCGGGCACGAACTGGTGAAGGTCTTCGGTCGGCAGCGTGAGGTGGAGGCGGCCTTCCGCGCCAAGAACGACGAGCTGTTCGCGGCCAGCTTCGGGGCCCAGTTCATCTCCGGGATCATCATGCCGGCGATGTTCTTCATCGGGAACGTCAGCTACGTGGCGATCGCGGTGGTCGGCGGGTTGCAGGTCGCCTCCGGCTCGATGAGCCTCGGCGACGTGCAGGCGTTCATCCAGTACTCCCGGCAGTTCACCCAGCCACTCACCCAGGTCGCCTCGATGGCGAACCTGCTCCAGTCGGGGGTGGCCTCGGCCGAGCGGGTCTTCGCGGTGCTCGACGCCGAGGAACAGCAACCGGATCCGGCGGTTCCGGCCCGGGTGAGCGACCCGCACGGCCGAGTCGAGTTCGAGCACGTCTCGTTCCGGTACGACCCGGACAAGCCGCTGATCACCGACCTGTCCCTGGTCGCCGAGCCGGGGCACACCGTGGCCATCGTCGGGCCCACCGGCGCCGGCAAGACCACCCTGGTCAACCTGATCATGCGCTTCTACGAGTTGGATGCCGGCCGCATCACGCTCGACGGGGTGGACATCACCGCGCTGCGCCGCGACGACCTGCGGGGCCGCATCGGCATGGTCCTGCAGGACACCTGGCTGTTCGGCGGCACCATCCGGGACAACATCGCCTACGGGCGGCCGGACGCGACCGAGGAGGAGATCCTCGCCGCCGCCCAGGCCACCTTCGTGGACCGGTTCGTCCGCAGCCTGCCCGACGGCTACGACACGGTGATCGACGAGGAGGGCAGCAACGTCAGCACGGGCGAGCGGCAGCTGATCACCATCGCCCGGGCCTTCCTCGCCGAACCCTCGCTGTTGATCCTCGACGAGGCGACCAGCTCGGTGGACACCCGTACCGAGGTGCTGCTCCAGCGGGCGATGGCGGCGCTGCGGTCGGAGCGGACCAGCTTCGTCATCGCGCACCGGCTCTCCACCATCCGCGACGCCGACCTGATCCTGATGATGGAGGACGGTCGCATCGTCGAGCAGGGCACCCACACCGAACTGCTCGCGGCGGGCGGGGCCTACCACCGGCTCTACCAGTCGCAGTTCCAGCAGCCGGTCAGCGGCGACGACCCGGTCGCCGTGCCTGCCTGAGGGTGGTGGCCGGGCCGCTGACACGGGACCTGTCAGCGGCCCGGCTGCGGGCCCGGGCATCAGGAACGGGGGACCCGACGCACGCGCGGGCCGCGCGCCGACAACGGTACGCCGCCCGGCGACGTTTCGGCGACCCTCACCCCACACCGGGATATTTCGATATTCGCCGGTAGAAAGCAGTCACATGCCCCAACGCCCGGGCAGTGTCGCTGGTCACGAGGGGGCGGGGTCATCGTCGGTGATGCCGGACACACCGTCAGGCTCGACACGTATCCGGACCGGCCGCAGCGCGAGGGGACAGTGGTGCCCGAACTACTCACCCAGGTGGCATCACCTGACTGGGCATACCTCCTCCTGTTCGGGCTGCTGGCGCTGGACGCCTTCGTGCCGGTGATACCCACGCAGCTGTTGATGATCACCGGCGGCGCGCTCACCGTCTACGGCGGGCTGGACCTGCCGCTGGCCATCGCCATCGGGGCGCTCGGCGTGTTCACCGGGGACCTGGCCTGTTACCTGCTCGGCCGCAGCACGTCACGGCGTCAGCCACCGCGCCCCGAGGTGACCGGTCGGGCCCGACGGCTGACCGGCCGGCTCGCTGCCGGCCTGCGCCGGCCCGGCCCGACAGGGCTGCTGCTCTGCCGGTTCGTGCCGGGCGGCCGGATGACTGTCTGCTTCGCCTCCGGCCGTGGCCGTTATCCGCTGCGCCTGTTCCTGCCCTACGCCGGTACGGCGGCGGTGGGTTGGGCGTCGTACGGCGGCCTGGTCGGGCACCTCGGCGGCGCGGCGCTCACCGGGTCGGCGTGGCGGATGGTGCTGATCGCGGCGGTGGCCGCCGCCGGCTTCGCGTTGACCGGCTGGGTGCTGGCGTTGATCGCCGCCCGGCTGACCCCAGCCCCCGCCGAACTGCCCGCCGACTGAGGTCAGCCCGTACGGCGCGGGGAAGGCCGACCGGTCGCCCTGGGGGGAACACCTGATGACCCGGTCCGGGTGCACCCCGGGTCGGATTTCGGTGCTCGTCCCGGATCCGTCTGGGGTGGGTTCGGCGACAGGCTGAGGCATGCCTGGAATCCGGAACAACGGTGCACTGGCCCTCGGCGGGATCGCCCTCGCCGCGCTGCTCGGCGTCATCGGTCACCTCGGCGTGCGGGACCTGGACCCGGTGAGCCTCACCGTCAGCGACTACGCCGTCTCCGAATCCGGCGGAGTCATCCACCTGGCGATGCTGACGCTGGGCGTGGCGTCGGCTCTGCTCGTACCGGCCCTGGGTCGCCTCGCCGGGCCGGGGGCCCGCGCCGGTCGGCTGGGCGCGGCCCAACTGCTGCTCGCGGCGTGGGCCGGTGGGCTGCTGCTGGCCGGTCTGGTGCCGACCAACCCGCCGGGCACCGAGATGGGCACCGCCGCATACGTGCACCGGTACGCCTCGGTGGTGGCGTTCCTCGCCCTGCCGGTCGTCGGCTGGCTGCTCGCCGCCCACCTGCCCACCGGGGCCCGTACCCGCCACTGGCTGCGCGTCCTCGCGGTGGTCAGCCTGCTGCTGGCCGCCACCCAGATCTGGTCCGCCTATCCCGGTGACCGCGTCTTCTACGGACTCATCGAACGGGGGCTCATCCTCAGCGAGGTCACCCTGCTCGCCCTGCTCGCCGTCGCCCTGCCCGCGCAGTCTCACGCGCGGACCGGGCGACGGGAGGTCACTCCAGTTCGTGCAGCATCAGTTGCCGGGCGGCCTCGGTGACCGAGCCGGAGAGGCTGGGGTAGATCGTGATGGTCTGCGCCAACTCGTTGACGGTCAGGTTGTTCTCCACCGCCATGGTGATCGGCAGGATCAGCTCGCTGGCCTTCGGGGCGACCACCACGCCGCCGATCACCTGGCCGCTGGCCGGGCGGCAGAACAGCTTGACGAAGCCGTCGGCCACCTCGTCCATCTTCGCCCGGGCGTTGCCGTCAAGCGTCAGCATCACCTGCCGGGCCGGCACCTTGCCCGCGTCCACCTCGTCCTGCGAGACGCCGACGGTGGCCAGCTCCGGGTCGGTGAAGACGTTCGCCGCGACGGTCCGCAGCCGCAGCGGCCGGACCGCCTCGCCGAGCGCGTGCCACATGGCGATCCGGCCCTGCATGGCGGCAACGCTGGCCAGCGGCAGCACCCCGGTGCAGTCGCCGGCCGCGTAGATGCCGGGCACGTTGGTACGGGAGACCCGGTCGACCGTCACGTAGCCGCCCCGGGCCAGTTCGACGCCGTACTCGGCCAGGCCCAGCGCCTCGGTGTTGGGGATCGAACCGACCGCGATCAGCGCGTGCGAGCCGTACACCTTGCGGCCGTCGGAGAGCTCGACCTCGACGCCGTCGTCGGTACGGCGCACCCCCTCGGCACGGGAGTTGTTCAGGATGCTCATGCCCCGGGCCCGGAACACCCGCTCGATGGCCTGCGCGGCGTCGGCGTCCTCGTGCGGCATCACCCGGTCCCGGCTGGAGACCAGGGTGACCTGCACCCCCATGGCCAGGTACGCGCTGGCGAACTCGGCGCCGGTCACCCCGGAGCCGACCACGATCAGGTGCTCCGGCAGCTCCGGCAGGTCGTACACCTGTCGCCAGGTCAGGATGCGCTCGCCGTCGGGCACGGCGGTGGGCAGCTGGCGGGGGGTGGCCCCGGTGGCGATCAGCACCGTCGACGCGCCGATCGCGTACGCGGCCTCCTCGCCGTGCGGGGTGACGATCACCCGGTGGGTGTGACCGAGGGTGTCCTCGCCCAGCCGGGCCCGCCCGGAGACGAAGGTGACCCCGGCCTTGACCAGCTTGGCGTGGATGTCGCTGGACTGCGCCAGGGCGAGCCGCTTGACCCGCTCGTTGACCGCCGTGGCGTCGACGGTGACCGCCTCCAGGCCGTCGGAGTGCACCCCGAAGACCTCGGTGTCGCGGTACCCGGTCACCACCTCCGAGCTGGCGATGAACGTCTTCGACGGCACGCAGTCGGACAGCACGCAGGCACCGCCGGCACCTTCGTCCTCCACGACTGTGACGTCGGCGTCCAGTTGGGCCGCCACCAGCGCCGCCTCGTATCCCGCCGGCCCGCCGCCAATGATCACGATCCGGCTCACCACGACCGCCCCTCGTCCATGCTCACAGTGACTTTCTTCTCCCCGGCGCGTGCGACACGCACCGTCGTATTCTCCCCCGAGCGCCCGTCGGGCTATCGTCATCGCCGTGCGTCATTACGCCGCCTACGGCTCGAACCTGGACCCTGCTCGGATGCGTGCCTACTGCCCGCATTCGCCGATGGTGGGCATCGGCTGGCTGGAGGGCTGGCGGCTCACCTTCGCCGGTGAGGACGTCATCGGCTGGGAGGGTGCGGTCAGCACCGTGGTCGAGTCGCCCGGCGACCGGGTCTTCGTGGCCCTCTACGACATCCACCCGTACGACGCCGCCCAGCTCGACGAGATCGAGGGCGTCACCTCCGGCACGTACCGGAAGCTGACCGTCCGGGTGTCGACGCTGGACGGCGACGTGACGGCCTGGGTCTACGTCTTCGACGGCTACGAGGGTGGGTTGCCCACCTCGTGGTACCTCTCCGAGATCGCGAACGCCGCCGAGAAGGCGGGCGCGCCGGACGACTACGTCCTTGAACTGCGGTCCCGCCCCACCGGCACCGCGTCGGCGTAGCGCGTCTCCCACGCCCTCAGTCTGCTACCGGCCGTCCGCACGGCGGGCGTCGACCCCGGAACCCGGGCGATCTGTCCTGGTCGGCCCGCTTTCGTCCCCTGGGCCAGCCAAGAGGTCAGCCCTCGGTGTGCGCCCGGGTCGCGGCGAGCAGCTCCACAAGTTCCGCGCCGCCGGCCGGACCCAGCGCCACGAACGCGGGTGCGACGAGACGGTTGGTCACCGCTTCGGCCCACAGCCGCCGCCGCACCAGCGGCGCGACCGGCGGGTACGGCGGTGGCCACCCGCACGCGATCGCACCGCTCTCCCCCTCCGGCCCGGCCAGCACCGCCTCCAGCGGTGACATCCCGCTGGCGCGTACCGCCACCAGATGGGCGCCGGTGAAGTGCTCCCGCAGCAGGCGCAGCCCGACGGCCAGTCGCGCGCCCGCAGAGGTAGCGGGCAACGGCATGGCCCGCCACGCCGCGAACAACGGCATCGCGCTGGCGTCGGCCGCCGCCACGACCCGTTCCACCAGGTCGACCAGGCGGTCCAGGTGCGGCAGGTCGGCCAGCCGTTCCTCGCCCCACCGGCAGCACTCGACCAGGCTGGCGGCGGCCACCTCCAGCGGTCGCACCGTGCGGGCGGCGGCGTCCCAGCCGTCGGCCACCGCGTCGGGGGCGATGAAGCCGAGCGCGGCGGCCACGGTCTCGGCCCGCACGTCGCCCAGGGCACCGGCCCGGCCGGTGATGTAGAAGGCCCAGCCCGAGATGCCGAGCAGCCGGGCCCGACGCAGTGTGGTGGGACAACGGCTGTACGCGTCACCGAGCGCGAGCACCGCCGGCTTGCTGGCCGCGGCCACCTGTTCCGGAGTCATCCCCGACCGCCGGAAGGCGCATGCGGCCGGCACCCGGCCGAAGGTCCGTCCGTGCGGATACGTCCGTCCGGGTGAAAGCTGGCCGAAGGTCCGTCCATGAGGAGTCAGTCTGCCGCGCCGCCGCCAGAGCCCGCATCCTCCTCCTCGGCTTCCAGCGCCTCGACCGCGGCTTCGACCTCGCCGGTGCGCCGCCGGGCCGCACCGGCAGCCCGTTCGGCCGCCCGACGGGCCAACCGGGCTCGGCTGAGCTCCTGCTCGGCCACGGCCCGGCGGCGCTCCAACTCGGCAAGTTCCGCTTCGAGCCGGTCCAGGGCGGCGGCACCGTCGCGCTCGGCCGCCGCCGCGCCCGCCAGCTCGTCCTCGGCCCGTTCCTGATCGGTACGGGCCCGGGTCAGCTCCTTGTCCAGCGCCCGACGGCGGCGCTCCCGTTCGGCGCGGGCCGCCCGCTGGGCCTGCTCGGCGCGCAATGCACCCCGCTGGGTCGGCTGCTGCCGGGCCGGTGCGGCCGACGGCGGCTCCTCTCCCCCGGTCACCAGGCGCAATTGCGGCCGGGGCACCTCGCCGAACCCGGCGTAGTGGGTGGCGCGCAGCAGGCGTCCGGAGCGGACCTGCTCGGCGATCTGCACGTCGGACAGGGCCGCGTTCAGGGTCGCCTCCACCTCGGCCAGCGGCAGCTTCCCGCTCGACGGCGCCCCCTCGACGTCGGCCGCCAACCGGCGTACCTCGGCGACGAGCGCACCCACCACGGCGCGCCGCTGCGCGGACAGTTCGCGCAGCCGTGGGCCACGCAGTTCACGCTGCGCGGTCCGCAGTGCGTCGGCCAACTGCACCAGGTCGGCCACCAGCTCAGGGCGGTCCAACGCGAGCAGGTTGACCAACCAGGCGGCGACGGTCGGCCGACGCAACCGGGCGATCTCCCGGGCGGTACGCGGATCTCCGGCTTGACGCGCCTGCGCGACGGCGGCGTCCCGGGCCGCGACGAACCGGTCCGGCGGCGTGCGGTAGAGCTCATCGACGAGATCAGGCGCCGGTTCGGGCATCGGCTCAGCCGTCGATCCGGCTGCCCGGCTCCAGCCGTTGGTACTCGCTGCCCGACAGGGCCGTGTACTGCCGGTCGAGCACCGTGAGGCCGTTCGTGTTGAGCAACGCGTCGTGCAGGGCGAAGACCCGACGCGGCGCGACCGCCCGGATGAAGTCGACCACCTCCGAGAACTTCGACCAGGGCGCGTGGATCGGCGCGAAGAGGGTGTCGACCGGTACGTCCTGCGGCACGAAGAGCGCGTCGCCGGGGTGGTAGACGACGTCGTTGAACAGGTAACCGATGTTGTCCACCACCGGGATGTCGGGGTGGATCACCGCGTGTCGACCGCCGTAGGCGCGTACCGGCACCCCGGCGGCGGTGAACGACTCGCCGGGGCTGACCGGGCGCAGCGCCTCGGCCGCGCCGCCCAGCACCTTGGACACTGACGTCGGGCCGTGGATGACGAACGGCCGTCGCGCCAACTGTCGGTTGATCGCCTCGGCATCGACGTGGTCGGGATGCTCGTGGGTGATCAGCACCGCGTCGGCGCCGTCCAACGCCGCCGCCGCTTCGCTGAACATGCCCGGATCGACGACCAGCACCCCACCGTCGTGCTCGATCCGTACGCACGAGTGGGCGTACTTGGTGAGCCGCATCGTGATGCCTCCCATATCGAATCGTGACTTCTCCAGCGCAGTCTGCCGGAACCCGTGAGGTGGCGCGGGACGTCCGAGTTATCACCACGCAGCGGGGCCGGAAGAGGGGTACGGGGATGAGACTACGAAGAGTCGGTCGGCATCGGACGGCGGCGGCGGGTGCGCTGCTCGCGTTGTTGATGCTCGCGGGTTGTGGCAGTGGCAGTGGCAGTGACGAGGCGACCAGCTCGGACGCGGGTGCCGCCGCGCCGCCGATGGCGGACCGGGGGGCCGGTGAGCCGGCGCAGGGCGGGTCCGGCACGGCGACGGACACCCGGGTCGACCAACGCTCGATCATCTACACCGGATCCCTGGAGATCAAGGTGGACGATGTGGAGGCGAAGGCCCGCGAGGCCGTCTCGGCGGCGACCCGGGCCGGTGGCTTCGTCGGCGGCGACCAGCGGCGCAGCGCCGCGGCGGACGCGGTCGCGGAGTTGCAGTTGCGGGTACCGGCCGACCGGTTCTACCCGGTGGTGGAGGAGCTCGCCCGGCTGGGCAGCCAGCAGCGTCGACAGATCGACACCCAGGACGTCACCGAGGAGACCATCGACCTGGACGCGCGGATCGCCACCCAGCGGGCCCGGGTGGACAGCGCCCGACGGTTGCTGGCCCAGGCCGACTCGATAAGCGATCTGATCAGCCTGGAGAACGAACTGGGCCGCAGGGAGGCCGACCTCGCCTCGCTGGAGGCGAAGAAGCGGCGGCTGGGCGACCTGACCGCACTGTCCACGATCACCGTCACGCTTGTCGGCCCGGACGCGAGCACCACCGAGGACGAGGATCAGCTCGGCTTCCTGGTCGGGCTCAGCGGCGGCTGGAAGGTCTTCCTGGCCTCGATGACCGTACTGGTCACCGTGCTCGGTGCGGTCCTGCCGTGGCTGCTGGTGTTCGGCGTACCGCTGGGGTTGCTCTGGTGGTGGCATCGGCGACGCCGGCGCGGCCGGGACACCGGGCCGGCGCTGGTCGCGCCGGTCGGCGCGCCGCCACCGTCGGGGCTGGCGGTGCCGGGTGAGGTCAGCGGTGCGCCGCCAGTGCCTGGAGCGCGGTCTGCACCATGAGTCGCACGCCGGCCGGGATGGCGCGCTCGTCCACGTCGAACGACGGCCGGTGCAGGTCCACGTTGGGCCCGGCGCGGCCGACGCCGAGCCGGGCCAGCGCACCTGGGACGTACTCCAGGTACCAGGAGAAGTCCTCGCCGCCCATGCTCTGCGGGGTCTCCGCGACACCCTGCGGGCCGAGCGCGGCGATGGTGGCCGCGGTCAGCACGCTGATGGCCTGGCTGTCGTTGCTGACCGGCGGACGGCCACGCAGGTACTCGATGTCGACAGTGGCACCGGTCGGGGCGAGGACGTCGCGGACCACCTGGGTGACGATGTCCGGGGCGCTGTGCCAGGTGTCGCGGTCCATCACCCGCAGCGTGCCGGAGGCGGACGCCTCGGACGGGATGACGTTGTACTGGGTGCCGGCGGAGGCGTGACCGAAGACCAGCAGCAGCCCGCTGTTCGCCGGCACCCGGCGGCTGACCAGGGCGGGAACCTCGGTGACGAGCCGACCGAGTGCGTCGACCAGGTCGACGGTCAGGTGCGGACGGGCGGTGTGGCCACCCGGCCCGGTGAGTCGTACGGTGACGTTGTCGGCGGCAGCGGTGATCGGGCCGACCCGCAGCCCGATCCGGCCGACCGGCAGGCTCGGGTCGCAGTGCAGCGCGAAGATCTGCACCACGTCTTCGAGGCCCCCGGCCTCGATCACCTCCAGCGAACCGCAGGGCAGGATCTCCTCGGCGGGCTGGAAGATCAGCCGCACCCGGCCCGGCAACTCGCCCAGGTCGGCGAGCTGGGCCAGCATCATGCCGACGCCGAGCATGACAGTGGAGTGCACGTCGTGACCGCAGGCGTGGCAGACCCCGTCGACCGTGGAGCGGTACGGAACGTCCTTGGCGTCGGCCAGCGGCAGCGCGTCGATGTCGGCGCGCAACGCGATCACCGGGCCGTCCGGGCGGCCGTTGATGTCGCAGATGACCCCGTTGCCCTTGGGCAGCATGCGTGGGTTGAGCCCGGCCAGGGAGAGTTCCCGGGCGATCAGGGCCGCCGTCTCGAACTCCTGACCGGACAGTTCGGGATGCGAGTGGATGTGACGGCGAGTGGCGATCAGGCCCGGTACCCGCAGGGCGAGCAGGTGGTCCAACTCGGCCGGCAGGGGTTGGCCGCCCGGCGGCGGCGCTTCGGACCAGGACGCCACCAACTGTTCGCCGGTGGGCATCGTCAACGCAGTCGTCACGTCGAAATCTCGATCACTAGAAATGGATGGATCATCGGGGACAGCAGACAGGGTAGACCCCTGGTGGTAACTCTGCGCAACCTCGTTCCGGTGATGGTCGGACCGCACAGCGTCACGTATGCCCTGCTGAGAGCCACCGGAGCGGAGCGAGACAGCAGGTAGATCGCCGTTGAACGTCGTCATCCGCCCCTCACCTCCTACAACGCGTAATCGGGTAAGCGGACCGAAAATCCTTCGGCGGACCTTCGGCACTGTTTCCGAATTGTCGCATTAGTCGCTCGATCAACTGACCCTACGACAATTACCCGACCACACCCGGCGACGAGCGCACCGTGGCACGTTCACACGCACGGTCGCCGTCCGGCCGGACACCGTGTGCGTCAGAGATCAGCCGGAGCACGCCCACGGGCGCACTCGAACCGCAGTACCCAGGACGGGCGCACCGACACGCAGCGCGACGGTCGGTCAGAACCGGTCGGTCGGACGGTAGAGGCCCCACACCTCGCGCAGCGCCCCGCACACCTCACCGACGGTGGCCCGCAGACGCAGCGCCTCCTTCATCGGGTAGAGCACGTTGGCGCTGCCGGTGGCGGCCTCCCGCAGACCGGCCAGAGCCCGCTGCACGGCGGCACCGTCGCGCTCGGCGCGCAGCCTGGCCAGCCGTTCGGCCTGCGCCGCCTCGATCGTCGGGTCCACCCGCAGCGGCTCGTACGGTTCCTCGGCGTCGATGGCGAACCGGTTGAGGCCGACCACCACCCGCTCCCCCGAGTCGATCTCCTGGGCGATCCGGTACGCCGACTGCTCGATCTCCCGCTTCTGGAAGCCCGCCTCGATCGCCTCCACCGCCGAGCCGTGCTCGAAGACCCGGGCCATCAGCGCGTCCGCCGCCTCCTCGATCTCCGAGGTCATCGCCTCCACCACGTACGACCCGGCGAACGGGTCGACGGTGGCGGTCAGGTCCGTCTCGTACGCCAGCACCTGCTGGGTCCGCAGCGCCAGCCGGGCCGCCTTCTCGGTCGGCAACGCGATCGCCTCGTCGAAGCTGTTGGTGTGCAGCGACTGGGTGCCGCCGAGCACCGCGCCGAGACCCTGCACAGCCACCCGGACCAGGTTCACCTCGGGCTGCTGGGCGGTCAACTGCACGCCCGCGGTCTGGGTGTGGAAGCGCAGCATCATCGACTTCGGGTTCTTCGCCCCGAACTCGTCGCGCATCAGCCGGGCCCAGATCCGCCGGGCCGCCCGGAACTTGGCGACCTCCTCCAGCAGGGTGGTACGCGCGACGAAGAAGAACGACAGCCGGGGGGCGAAGTCGTCCACGGCCAGCCCGGCGGCGATCGCGGCCCGGACGTACTCGACGCCGTTGGCCAACGTGAAGGCGATCTCCTGCACGGGCGAGGCGCCGGCCTCGGCCATGTGGTAGCCCGAGATGGAGATCGTGTTCCACTTCGGCACCTCGGCCCGGCAGTAGCCGAACGTGTCGGCGACCAGGCGCAACGAGGGCTTCGGCGGGAAGATGTAGGTCCCCCGGGCGATGTACTCCTTGAGGATGTCGTTCTGGATGGTGCCGTTGAGCGCGGCGCCCGGCACCCCGTTCTCCTCGGCGACGAGCTGGTAGAGCAGCAGCAGCACCGAACCGGGCGCGTTGATCGTCATCGAGGTGGAGACCTGGTCCAGCGGGATGCCGTCGAAGAGCAGCCGCATGTCCTCGATCGAGTCGATGGCCACGCCGACCTTGCCCACCTCGCCGGAGGCGATCGGGTCGTCGGAGTCGTACCCCATCTGGGTCGGCAGGTCGAAGGCGACCGACAGACCCATCGTGCCGGCCCGCAACAGTTGGTGGTACCGCGCGTTGGATTCGGTGGCGGTGCCGAAACCGGCATACTGGCGCATGGTCCACGGGCGTGACGTGTACATCGTGGGATAGACCCCACGGGTGTACGGGTACCCGCCCGGCGAGCCCAGCCGGGAATCCAGGTCACCGGGGACGTCTTCCGCCGTGTAGACGTCCTTGATCGGGAAACCGGACTCGCTCAACCGCCGCTCGCTCATCACCGGATGGTAGGACGAAGCAACAGCTCAGCCGGTTCGGGGTGGCGCGCGAGTGACCTTGACGGACGCCACGACGAGAGGTGAGGGGTCGCACACGTACCGTTCGGTTGGGGAAACGTCCGTCGCGCCGGCTTTCGCATCGGGCGTCTGAACCAGCAAGATAGGGGGGTTGTGTCCCAGCCCCCTCGACTTCCCCGGTGGCTTTTCTGTGACTCAGATCCCGACGTGGAGCGGCGGACCAGTCAGCACTCCCACCAATGGACGCGCAACACCCGGCACCGTCATCGGTGACCGCTACTCGTTGCGCTCGGCGGTGGGCAACGGCGGCATGGGCACGGTCTGGCGAGCCACAGACACGCTGCTGCGCCGCGACGTGGCGGTCAAGGAGGTCATCCTCCCGCCGGGGCTGGCCCCGAGCGACCGCGACGCGATGTACGAACGCACTCTGCGCGAGGCCCGCGCCGCCGCCGCCATCGCCCACCCGGCCGTGGTGCAGGTGTACGACGTGGTCACCGAGGCCGGGCGGCCGTGGATCGTGATGGAGCTGCTGGACGCCCGCAGCCTCGCCGACATGGTGATCGAGGACGGGCCGATCGCCCAGCGGGTGGTCGCCAAGATCGGCATCGCGCTGCTCGGCGCCCTGGAGGTGGCCCACGCGATCGGTGTGCTGCACCGCGACGTCAAGCCGGCAAACGTGCTGATCTGCTCCGACGGGCGCTGCGTGCTCACCGACTTCGGGGTGGCCCGGATGCCCACCGACGTGCAGCTCACCACGCCGGGCATGGTGCTCGGCTCACCGCACTTCATCTCACCCGAGCGGGCCATGGGGCAGGAGTTCGGGCCGCCCAGCGACCTGTTCTCCCTCGGCGTGACGCTCTACACGGCGGTGGAGGGTCGACCCCCGTTCGACCGGGGCGACCCGATCGAGACCATGCACGCGGTGGTCGAGGACCCGCCGGCCCCACCGCAGCGCAGCGGCCCGCTGACCCGGGTGCTGATGGGCCTGCTGGAGAAGGACCCGGCTCGCCGACTCGACGTGCACACCGCCCGTGCCATGCTGCGCGAACTGCTCGCCGGCCCGCTGAGCAGCAACGCCGCCGCGGTCAACTCGATGACCGACCCGTACTCGGTGATGCAGGTGCCGCAGCCCGCGCCGATCAGCGCGCCACCCGCCCCGGCCAAGGCCAAGCCGTCCGGCCAGATCGGCGGCTCGGCGATGCTCGCCCCCGGCGAGTCGCTCACCGACCGGCTGGCCGCGCTGCGCCGCGGTGAGCGCCCCGGCCAGGCCGCCCCGGTCAGCGCCGCCGCGATGGAGGAGACGAGCGCCGACGGCCTGGCCCGACCGGGTCAGCACGGCGCGATGTCGCCGCCACCGGTCGGCCGCACCTACGGCACCGCCGCGGACGCGACCCAGCACATCGGCGGGGCGGACGCGACGCAACGGTTCGGCGGAGCCGACGCCACCCAGCGGATCGGCGGGGCGGATGCCACCCAGCGGATCGGCGGGGCCGACGCCACGCAGCGGGTCGGGCCGGCGGCGTTCGGCTACGGCGGCGGGCAGCCGGAGGCCACCCAGCACATCGGTGGTGACTACGGCGGTCAGTGGCCGGCAGCGCCCAGCCAGCCGTACGGTGCCCGCCCGACGCCCACCGGCGGCAGCCCGCTGGACAAGGCGAAAGCGGCCGGCAGCCAACTGGTCGGCACCGTCAAGGGCTGGCCACGCAAGATGCAGCTCGCCGCGGCCGGCGGCCTGGCGCTGATCCTGCTGATCGGCATCGTGGCGCTCTCCGGCGGCGACGACGCACCACCGACCACCCCGGTCGCCGACCCCTCCTCGTCCGCCGACGCCGGTCCCGGCATCGAGATGCAGGAGCACTCGGCGCGCGGAGTGCAGGTGCTGGTGCCCAAGGGCTGGAAGAAGGCCGCTCCCTCCGGTGCCGTCTACGTCGACTACACCGACCCGGAGGACAGCGGCCGTCGGGTGCGCATCCTGAACGAGCCGTGGCGTGGCGACTCGGCCCGCTGGGCGGAGGTCGCCGCGAACGGTCTGAAGAGCAAGTCGACATCCTGCGCCAAGCCGTACAACCAGATCTCGATGGCGCAGAAGGAACTGGCCGGCAAGCCGTCGGCAGAGTTCGAGTACACCTGCGGTCAGGGCGAGGCCATGCGGCACGGTGTCTGGCACGGGGTGGCCCACGACGGCCGGATGTACTCCTTCTACCTCACCGCCAACGACTCCCGCTTCGAGGAGAGCAAGCCGATCTACGAGGAGATGGTGAAGTCGTTCCAGCTCACCAACGCCGGCTGAGTCGGGGCGAGCGCCCGTGGTGATCCGCCGTCGTGCTATCAAGAGCCAATGGCGGCGGACACCGAAGACCTTGACAGCATTCGCGAGCGGGCCGAGCGTTGGCTCGCCGACGATCCGGACCCGGCCGACCGGGCGGAACTGCGGGCGGTGCTCGACGGTCTTCCCGCCACCGCGCCGGAGTTGGCCGACCGGTTCGCCGGACCGCTGACCTTCGGCACCGCCGGGCTACGTGGCCCGCTGCGCGCCGGCCCGAACGGCATGAACCTCGCCGTGGTCACCCAGGCCGCCGCCGGGCTTGTCGCCTGGCTCGCGGCCCAGGGCGGCACCGGCCCGCTGGTGATCGGGTACGACGCCCGGCGCGGCTCCCGGCAGTTCGCCGAGCGGACCGCCCAGGTGGCCACCGGGGCGGGACGCGCCGCCCTGCTGCTCCCCCGACCGCTGCCCACCCCGGTGCTCGCCTACGCGGTGCGGCAACTCGGGGCGGTGGCCGGGGTGATGGTCACGGCCAGCCACAACCCGCCACAGGACAACGGCTACAAGGTCTACCTCGGCGCGGAACTGGGCGGTGCCCTGGGTGCCGGGGCACAGATCGTGCCGCCGGCCGACGCCGGCATCGAGGCCGCCATCCGGGCGGTCGGCCCGCTCGCCGAGGTGCCGCTCGGCCCGGCCGGTCAGGTGCTCGGTGACGAGATGGTCGCCGGTTACGTGGCCCGCGCGGTCGAGGTGCTACCGGCGGGTGGTCCGCGCGAACTGAACGTGGCGTACACCCCGCTGCACGGCGTCGGCGCGGCCGTGCTCACCGCCGCCTTCACCGCCGCCGGGTTCCCGGTGCCCGGGGTGGTGCCCGACCAGGCCGAACCGGACCCGGACTTCCCCACCGTCAGCTTCCCCAACCCGGAGGAGCCGGGCGCGGTGGACCGGCTGGTCGCGCTCGCCGAGTCGACCGGCGCCGACCTGGCCATCGCCAACGACCCCGACGCCGACCGCTGCGCCGTGGCCGTGCGGGGCGAGCAGGGTTGGCGGATGTTGCGCGGCGACGAGGTGGGGGTGCTGCTCGCCGACCACCTGATGCGACGCGGGGTGACCGGCCTGTACGCCACCACCATCGTGTCGTCGTCGCTGCTGCGGGCCATGTGCACCGCCCGGGGCCTGCCGTACGACGAGACGTTGACCGGGTTCAAATGGATCGTCCGGGCCGGTGGCGGAGCCGAACCGCTGGTGTTCGGCTACGAGGAGGCGCTCGGCTACTGCGTGGCCCCCGAGCACGTCCGGGACAAGGACGGCATCACCGCCGCGCTGACCGTCGCCGAGTTGGCCGCCGGCCTCAAGGCGCAGGGTCGTACGCTCACCGACCGGCTTGACGAGTTGGCCGCCGAGTTCGGCGTGCACCACACCGACCAACTCTCCGTACGCGTCGACGACCTGCGGCTGATCGCCGACGCGATGGCCCGGATCCGCGCCGCCACCCCGGCCACCCTGCTCGGCCAGCCGGTCACCGAGGCACAGGATCTGCTCCCCGAGGCGGACGTGGTGATCCTGCGTACCGACGCCGCCCGGGTGGTGATCCGCCCCTCCGGCACGGAACCGAAGCTCAAGGCGTACCTGGAGGTGGTGGAACCTGTCGCGGACGGCGACGTCGCGGCGGCCCGCTCCCGCGCGGCGCTCGCCGTTGCGACGCTCCGCACCCAAACAGCACACGCCCTGGGCATGTAAGGAAGGGCACCTTCTTAACGCCTGCGGTCTAGGAAGGGCCCCCTGTTAACACCAGGTCAGTGGCGGGGGCCGAGGGCGGCTTGGACGGCACGGCCCAGGGCGGCCACCACCAGGCCGACCGAGGGGCGGACCACCGACCCCTCGATGCTGACCTCGCCGGTGAAGCCGGCCCCGCTGGCGATCTCCTCCAGCCGGTGATGGGCCTGCTCGGCGGCCTCGCCGCTCAGCCCGAGGGCGGACTCCATGCGGAGCACGGCGACCAGGGTCGCCAGCGCCGCGGTCCGCTCGTCCGGTGCCGCTCCGGTCAGCGCGGCGGCGAGCCGTTGCCGGGTGTCCGCCTCCACCGAGCGGTCCAGCACCGGATAGCGGTGTACGTGGATGAAGCCCAGCTCGGTCTCGTCGACATCGCGGACGACGCCGTGCTCACACAGGTCACCGAGGATCCGGTCGCGCAGGCCGTGGCGCAGCCGTTGCACCCAGGACGACGGGCTGTGCGGGGTGTCGGCGGCGATCCGGGTGAGCACGTCGTCGATGACCGGCTCACCGGTCGGCGTCGGGTCGACCACCGTCAGCGCGCCGTCGTCGTACGCGATCCGTCCGGCCAGGGCCAACTCGATCAGAGCCGCCGCAGCCATCCCCAGGTCGAGGCTGATCCGCGGCATGGTCGCCTTGCCGGTCTCGTCGTCGTACGCGAGCAGGAGCAGCTCCTCAGCAAGCGGAACACCCGTCATGCCTCAGAACGCTATCCCTACCCCTGCCCCCGACACCCCGCCTCGCCCCGTTGATCATGAGGTTGACGGCACAGGTCAGAAGCGGGGCATGCCGCCGAACTGGCGGTCGCCTGCGTCGCCCAGGCCGGGGACGATGAACTTGCTGCCGTTGAGACCCTGGTCGATGGCGGCGGTGACCAGGCGCAGCGGCAGGTTGGAGCGCTTGAGGCGCTCGATGCCCTCGGGGGCGGCGAGCACGCAGAGCACGGTGATGTCGGTGCAGCCGCGCTCGGCGAGCAGCCGGCAGCAGTGCTCCAGCGAGCCGCCGGTGGCCAGCATCGGGTCGAGTACCAGCACCGGCAGGCCGTTCAGGTCCCGGGGCAGCGACTCCATGTAGGCGCGCGGCTCGAACGTCTCTTCGTCACGGGCCAGCCCGACGAAGCCCATGGACGACTCCGGCAGCAGCCCGAGCGCGGCGTCGGCCATGCCGAGGCCGGCCCGCAGCACCGGCACCAGCAGCGGAGGGTTGGCCAGCCGGGTGCCTTCGGTGGCGGTCACCGGCGTCTGCACCGGGTACCGCTCGATCGG
Source organism: Verrucosispora sp. ts21 (assembly GCF_002879555.1). Lineage (NCBI taxonomy): Bacteria > Bacillati > Actinomycetota > Actinomycetes > Micromonosporales > Micromonosporaceae > Micromonospora > Verrucosispora sp. ts21. The sequence goes on from NZ_PNOZ01000080.1 coordinate 23,357, forward strand.
GAAGGAGCGCGCAGCCTCGTACACCAGCATGGTGGTGAGTTCGTGCAGTGCTGCCCGAAACGAGGAGGAATCGGTGCGTTCGTCCCGCATGGCGGTCAGCCGGGACTGGGCGAGCGGGTGGTCAATGACGAGTACGTCCACGATCGCTCAACCTACCCGCCGCCGACGGCGGCGCGCGGCCCCCCGGCCCGACCAGCGACCCTGCTCACCACCGGAGCGCATTGGTCAAGATCACTCACCATCGGTCTGCGTAGACTTCGGGACATGACGGCGACAGCGACGTCGGCCCACTCGGAACTCACCGAGCTGGGACGATCCGAGACCGCTCTGCGGACCTTCCTGCACGGCCTACCGGGCGTGGACCAGGTCGGCGCCGAGCAGCGGGCGGCCCAACTCGGCACCCGCTCCATCAAGACCACCGCCAAGGCACAGGCCATCGACCTCGCGATCCGGATGGTCGACCTGACGACGCTGGAAGGCGCGGACACCCCGGGCAAGGTGCGGGCGCTCGCCGCCAAGGCGCTGCGCCCCGACCCGGCCGACCCGTCCTGCCCGCACGTCGGCGCGGTCTGCGTCTACCCCTCGATGGTCCCGTACGCGGCCGAGGTGCTGCGCGGTTCCGGGCGGGCGGCGGGCGGCACCGCCCCGCACCTGGCCAGCGTGGCGACGGCGTTCCCGTCCGGTCAGGCGCCGCTGGAGGTCAAGCTCGCCGACACCCGCGCCGCCGTCGAGGCCGGTGCCGACGAGATCGACATGGTGATCAACCGGGGTGCCTTCCTGGCCGGCCGCTACCGCGAGGTCTACGACGAGATCGTCGCGATCAAGGAAGCCTGCGGCGGTGACGATGCCGGTCGCCAGGGGCGACCGCGAGCCCACCTCAAGGTGATCCTGGAGACCGGCGAACTCGGCACGTACGACAACGTCCGTCGTGCCTCCTGGCTGGCGATGCTGGCCGGCGGCGACTTCATCAAGACCTCCACCGGCAAGGTCCCGGTCGCCGCCACCCTGCCGGTGACCCTGGTGATGCTGGAGGCGGTCCGCGACTTCCGCGCCGCCACCGGCCGGCAGGTCGGTGTGAAGCCGGCCGGCGGCATCAAGACCACCAAGGACGCCATCAAGTACCTGGTCATGGTCAACGAGACCGTCGGGCCGGACTGGCTGAACCCGGACTGGTTCCGTTTCGGCGCATCCAGCCTGCTCAACGACCTGCTGATGCAGCGCACCAAGCTGACGACCGGCGTCTACGCCGGCCCCGACTACTTCACCCTGGACTGACCGCGATGTTCGAATACGCTCCGGCCCCCGAGTCCCGCTCGGTGGTGGACATCAAACCGTCCTACGGCCTGTTCATCGACGGCGCGTTCGTCGACCCGGCCGACGGCGGCAGCTTCAAGTCGATCAACCCGGCCTCCGAGGAGGTGCTCAGCGAGGTCGCCGAGGGCGGACCGCAGGACGTGGACCGCGCGGTCCGTGCCGCCCGGAAGGCGTACGAGAAGGTCTGGGGTCCGATGCCGGGCCGGGACCGGGCCAAGTACCTGTACCGGATCGCCCGGATCATCCAGGAACGCTCCCGCGAGCTGGCCGTGCTGGAGTCCCTGGACAACGGCAAGCCGATCAAGGAGTCCCGCGACGTCGACCTGCCGTTGGTCGCCGCGCACTTCTTCTACTACGCCGGCTGGGCCGACAAGCTGAATCACGCAGGCTTCGGCGCCAACCCGCGACCGCTCGGCGTGGCCGCCCAGGTCATCCCGTGGAACTTCCCGCTGCTGATGCTGGCCTGGAAGATCGCCCCGGCGCTGGCCGCCGGCAACACGGTGGTGCTCAAGCCGGCCGAGACCACCCCGCTGACCGCGTTGCTGTTCGCCGAGATCTGCCAGCAGGCCGAACTGCCGGCCGGCGTGGTCAACATCGTCACCGGTGCCGGCGAGACCGGACGCGCGCTCGTCGAGCACGACGGTGTGGACAAGGTCGCCTTCACCGGCTCCACCGACGTCGGTCGGGCCATCGCCCGCGCGGTCGCCGGCAGCCGCAAGAAGCTCACCCTGGAGCTGGGCGGCAAGGCCGCCAACATCGTCTTCGACGACGCCCCGGTCGACCAGGCCGTCGAGGGCATCGTCAACGGCATCTTCTTCAACCAGGGACACGTCTGCTGCGCCGGTTCCCGGCTGCTGGTCCAGGAGTCCGTCGCCGAGCAGGTGCTGGAGTCGCTCAAGCGCCGGATGGCCCAGCTGCGGGTCGGTGACCCGCTGGACAAGAACACCGACATCGGGGCCATCAACTCGGCCGCCCAGCTGGCCCGGATCAGGGAACTGACCGAGGCCGGAGCGGCCGAGGGCGCCGAGCAGTGGTCGCCGTCGTGCGAGCTGCCCGAACGGGGCTTCTGGTTCGCGCCGACCATCTTCACCGGGGTCACCCAGGCACACCGGATCGCCCGCGAGGAGATCTTCGGCCCGGTGCTGTCCGTACTCACCTTCCGCACCCCGGCCGAGGCCGTGGAAAAGGCAAACAACACGCCGTACGGGCTGTCGGCCGGGATCTGGACCGAGAAGGGTTCCCGGATCCTGTGGACGGCCGACCGACTGCGCGCCGGGGTGGTCTGGGCCAACACGTTCAACAAGTTCGACCCCACCTCGCCGTTCGGCGGCTACAAGGAGTCGGGCTACGGTCGCGAGGGCGGCCGGCACGGGCTGGAGGCGTACCTCAATGTCTGAGCGGGTCGCGGTACGCAAGACGTACAAGCTCTTCATCGGCGGGAAGTTCCCGCGTAGCGAGTCGGGACGGTCGTATCTCGTGCAATCCGCGAACGTGTCGCTGGCCTCCCGCAAGGACGCGCGGGACGCCGTGGTCGCCGCCCGCTCCGCCGTGAAGGGCTGGGCCGGCGCGACCGCGTACAACCGGGGTCAGATCCTCTACCGCATCGCCGAGATGCTGGAGGGCCGCCGCGACCAGTTCGTGGCCCTGGGCGTACCGGCCGACGAGGTCGACGCCGCGACGGACCGCTGGGTCTGGTACGCGGGCTGGTCCGACAAACTGCCCCAGGTGTACGGCGGCGCCAACCCGGTCGCCGGGCCCTACTTCAACCTGTCCGCCCCCGAGCCCACCGGCGTGGTGGCGGTGGTGGCCCCGGAGACACCCGCCCTGCTGGGTCTGGTCAGCGTGATCGCCCCGGCGATCGTCACCGGCAACACCGTGGTGGTGGCCGCCTCCCCGGCCGCCCCACTGGCCGCGGTGACCCTGGCCGAGGTGCTGGCCACCTCCGACCTGCCGGGCGGGGTGGTCAACATCCTCACCGGTCGCCTGTCGGAGACCGTGCCGACCCTTGCCGCGCACATGGACGTCAACGCGATCGACCTGACCGGGGTCACCGACCCCGAGTTGGCCGCTGACCTGGAGGTCAAGGCGGCGGAGAACCTCAAGCGGGTGCTCCGGCCGGTGCCGGTTGATCACGACTGGTCGGCCGATCCTGGGCTGGGGCGGATGACGGCGCTGCTGGAGACGAAGACCGTGTGGCACCCGAAGGGCGTCTGAGGTCTTCGGGTTTGCCCTAGCTGTCCCTGGGTGGGGTTTCTAGCTGTCCCTGGGTGGGGTTTCCAGCTGTCCCTGGGTGGGGTTTCCAGCTGTCCCTGGGTGGGGTTTCCGGGGGAGCCCACCCGCTCCGGGCGGTCAGGCTTGATCCCTGCGCGGGTGGGCT
>NZ_PNOZ01000081.1:0-26342 GCF_002879555.1 Verrucosispora sp. ts21
CGGCGAAGGCGGGCGAACCCACCGCCACCACACCGGCCAGCAGGGCACCGGACGCGCCGGCGGCCAGCAGCCGCTTACGGCTCCATGTGTTCATCAATGTCTCCGTCGTCGCTTGTCAGTTACTGGGCTGGCCGCGGGTCGGCGCAGTTGACGGCCGCGTACTCCCCGGTGACCGTGGTGGTCACCGTCTCGCCGCCGAGAGCCCCGGTGGCGTGCGCCGAGGCGGAGCCCGCCGAGACCGTGCCGGTCCGGGTGTTGAACTGCTGGAAGGTGCTCGCGCCCGGCGCGACGTTGACGGCGGCCTTGGTGCCGTAGGTGCTCTCCAGGGAGATGCTGACGGCCGCGTCGTTGTGGTTGTGCGCCTGCACCGCGACGTACGCCTTGCCGGCCACGCACCGCACCTGGGTGGTCACCGTGACCCGCAGTGCCTCCGGGTCCCAGGCATTCGTCGTGTTGTGGTTGGTGCCGGTGCCGTCGGGCAGGTAGCCGTTCTCGACGTTGCCCTTCGAGTCCACCGAGAACCAGTTCACCGTGGTGCCGTTCGGCAGGGTCAGGGTCTCCCCGCCCTCACGCACGCCCGCCGAGCCGTAGAGGGTCGACTCGAGGGTGGGCCGGCTGCCGTCGACGGTGTAGAAGACCGCCGCCGGCTCGCTGGTGTCGAAGGTGACGTCGACCATGCCCGCCGTGGCGCTCGGCTCGACCGTGATCGTGCTGGTCGGTGCCACCGCGTCGGTGTCGTAGTCGCGGGCCACCCGCAGCATCTCGACCAGACCGTTGGAGAACTCCATGGTCTCTTCCTTGGCCGATGCCCAGGCCGGCTGGAAGGAGGTGCCGACCTCGAAGTTCCAGGCGTAGATGCCGTACTTGTACCAGAGCATGTCACCGGAGTTGCCGGCCGCCGAGTAGAGCACGTCGGCGATCGGACCGGTCCGCGCCGGGGTGACGGCCAGGTTGCGGTGCCGCTTGATGGCGGTGAGGATCCGCGACGAGGCACCCCAGAACAGCGACTCCTCGGCCAGCGTCGGCCGCGGCGCCGAGATCCGGCCCGGGGTCGCGTAGGCGCCGGGCGACCACATGAAGTAGTTGCCCGAGGAGTGCAGGTTCATCGAGAACTTGATGTTGCCCCGAGAGGCCATCCAGTCGACGTTCTTGTTCTCCGGCTCCGACAGCTCGCTCGGCCCGGCGTACGTGCCGCTGGTGCAGCTGGCCGAGGCGCCCGAGTAGCCGTCGAAGAGGCTGTACTCGGTGTAGTTGCGGTTGTTGTCCACACCCCAGGAGGTACGGCCGAGGAAGTCCCCGTTCGTCTCGGTGGTGCAGTGGTTGGTCATGTTCTTACGCTGCGAGTTGAAGTCGTAGAACGAGTAGTGCCCGCCGTCCGGGTTGACCGACGGTGCGATCCAGATGTCCAGGTTGTCGACCAGGTCGCGGGTGTTGGCGTCCTGCTCGTAGTTGCGCAGCAGCCGCTCGGCGGTCTCGATGGTCACCAGCGGCGGCACCCACTCACGGGCGTGTTCCTGGGCGTAGGCCAGGACACCGAGCTTGGAGCCGTCGCGGTGCTTGCCGATCCGGATGGCGTAGACGGAGTGCGGCTCGCGGGAGACCGACTCCGGCGCGGAGAGGCCGTCCGACAGCTTGGTCGGCGCGGCCGGCGCGACCACACCGGCGCCCTCGTTACCCCGATAGGTGTACGCCGTGAGCAGCGTGCCCGCCTCCGCGTTGAGCGCGGCGGCGACCTGCGCGGCGGTGCTGGTGACCGCGCCGGAGGCGTCGGTGGCCAGGCGGACCCGCACGTCGTTGCCGGTGACGGTCACCGTCAGCGCCGAGTCGGCGGCACCGGGGTTGACCAGTTCGACCGAGATGTCGTTGCCGCCCTCGTGGCCCCAGGCCAGCGAGTCGACGCCGACCCGGCTGGCGTTGGCGCTACCGAGCACGGCCTGGGCCTTGCGCCGGTAGCCGTTGGTCTTGTGCGGCAGCTCGACGATCTCGGAGATGGCCGGGTACTGCGCGGCCAGGGTGTGGATCCGGTCGTACAGCTCCGTGGGGGTCAGGTAGCTGTTGACGAAGTCCTTCTGGTAGCCCGGGCCCTCGGGGGCGTCACCGGAGATCGGCAGCCACTCCTTGACCTTGGCCACCGCGACGTCACCGGTGGGGCTGGTGATCTGCACGTACTCCGGCTTGCTCGTCACGTTCGACGCGCCCCGGTGGTACATGTAGACCCCGGCGTCGACGAAGCGGGTGATGTTCTGCGTACCGCCGGAGCCCATCTCGGTGCCCGGCCCACTGTCCCGGGAGACGGTGAGGGCGTTGTTGGCGTCTTGGCCGCCCGCCCACTTCGCCTCCACCGACAGCACCTGGCTGGTGCCGTTGGTGTAGTAGTCGGCGCGGATGATCTTCACGTCGGAGGCGGCGGCACGAGCGGCAAAGCCGGCGCCCTCCATGAACTCCTCGTTCTCGGCCAGGTGCGCGGCGATGGTCGCCTCGCGCTCGGCGATTCGCGCCGCGGAGTCGGACGGGGTGTGCAGCACCTCGCCGAAGGTGAATCCGGCGGCGGTCAGGGTGGCCACCTCGTTACCGGTCACCACCGCGTGGACGACGATGCCGTCCTCGCTCTGGTGGACGTGGTGGTCGAGGTCGACGCCGGTGGCCACCAGCGCGTCCAACTCGTCTTTGTCGGCCAGCAGCACCTCGACCACGTTGGCCTGCTCGTCGGCAAGCCGGCCGAGGTCCTCAGGCACCTCGCTGACTCCGGTGGTGGCGGTCTGCGACACGACGGCGGCTGCCGGGTTGACCAGCAGCAGCACCGCAGTGCCGGCCGCCAGCGCGGCCGCCAGGGGTACCCGGCGTCGCCACCGGGCACTGGAACGGAATTCGGACATGAGGCTCGTAGCCCCTTCTCGGTGTGCGGTGGGGGTTAGGCATGCGCCTCGGCCGCGCTCGACTCGTGCGGGCAGCGCGGTGAGGCATCCGATGTAGACGCTGCCCGCATCACCGACTACGCAGCGTCACACACCGGACCGTTAGGAGTGATCAGGTTGCGGACAACTTTCACGCCCTGAAGGTCATCTGTCAATCGTCCCGAAGTATGGGCGGGTGATCACCCCCACCTCGGCCAACCGTCCAGGGTCACGTGTTTGACCTGCGTGCAGACTGGAGAGGCAAGAGCAAGGAAGCTTGAGTGCAAGGGGGGACCACCCGTGTCCGACAATGCCGGCAATCGGCCCAGCCACACCTATGACCGCCCGGAAGAGGTGACCGATCCACTGCTGTGGCGGCTCGCCCTTGACGTCGCCGAGGCGCACGCTCCGGCGGAGGACGGCGGCTGCGAGCACCTGCTCTGCGCCGGACAGGACTGGCCCTGCGGGCCCTGGGAGCAGGCGCAGCGGGCCCTCAACCTGGCACAGGGCGGCTCGACGCGGCAGACCCAGGCCACCGAGCGGACCACCTACCCCGCACCGTTCACGCTGCCGGGCCGGCAGGGCGAGCAGTCGCGTGGCGACTCCGCCGCCGCCTGACCCCTCTTCCATCCCGGACGCGCCGCTCACGGGGGCGGTGCCCCACCGCCGACAGCGCCCCCCGGGGCGCGGAGGGTCCCGGGGATGTCAATGTAGCGTTGACAGGTGCCTGACCCGCTGGACCGTCTCGCCGGGATACCGGCGGCCCGCGACCGCCTGGACGAGGCGGAACTGGATCTCATCGACCAGGCCCGGCAGGCCGGAGCCACCTGGCAGCAGGTAGCCGGGGCGCTCGGCCTGAGCAGCCGCCAGGCCGCCGAGCAACGGCGTCAGCGGCTGACCGCCGGCCGCCGGGCCCGCCGCGCGGCGGCCGACCGGCGCTGGCCGGACGAGGTCACCGGGTTGCGCACCGCGCTCACCGGGCTGCACCGCTGGATCGAGGCGGACCGCCGGTGGGACGGCAGGTTTTCCGGCGCCAACCTGACCCGGCACACCGCCCTGCTCGCCCTGGACGCCGAACCCGGCGCCCTCCACGATCTGGCCCGGCACGTCGCCGCCGATCTCACCACCGCCGGCCCTGAACTGCCCGGACCGGTCCGCATCATCACCGCCGAACTGCACGCCATCTTGTCAATGCCGTATTGACAGAGCCGCAGCAGTCTTGCCTCTATCCGGCTCAGCATCGAGGCTGTGAGTCAGGTCGACTCAACCCTGGAGGCGTGGTGCGGCGCAACGCGGCCCTGTTCGTGACCATCTCCGTGTTGTCCGGCTTCGGCGGCAGCGCGATGGCTCTGGTCGCCGGCATCTGGATTCTCGACCTGACCGGGTCCAGCGGGCTCGCCGCGCTCGCCGGGCTCTGCGTGTACGCCCCCACGCTCGCCGGACCGTGGCTGGGTGCCCTGGTCGACCGGCTACCCCGCCGAGGGCTGCTGATCGCGACGAACCTGACCCTGGCCGCCGTGCTGCCCACCCTGTTGGCGGTGCACGGTCCCGCGCAGCTGTGGCTGCTGTTCACCGTCTGCGCGGTGTACGGCCTCGCGTACGTCGTCGTCGATGCCGGCGAGAGCGCCATCCTGCCGGCCGCCCTCTCCCCCGCCGAACTCGGGCACGTCAACGGTTGGCGGTCCAGCGCCCAGGAGGGGGTCAAACTCGTCGCCCCGCTGGCCGGGGCCGGCCTGTACGCCTGGCGGGGCGGGCACCTCGTCGCGCTGCTCGCCGCCGTCCTGCCACTGCTGGTGGCCGTCGGGTACGCGGCGTTGCGCCTGACCCCGACCACGCCGGCCATCGCGAGGCGACGTGGTGCGGTCCGCGCCGGTCTCGCCGTCCTGGTCGGTTCGGCGTCGATCCGCCGTCCGGTGAGCCTCGCCGCGACCGCGATCGGCATGCAGGCCCTCACCACCGCCGCCGGGTACGAGATCGTCACCGTCGAACTGGGCCTACCGGCGACCTTCCTCGGTGTGCTGCTCAGCGCGCAGGGTGCCGGTTCGGTCGCCGGCGGGCTCGTCGTCGGCCGACTGATCACCCGGTTCAGCCCGACCACCGTGGCCGTCGTCGGCACCGCCCTGTTCGCGGCGAGCTGCCTGGGCCGCTGCGTGCCGTGGTGGCCGGCGGTGCTCACCGCCTCGGTGGTGGCCGGGGTCGGGCTGCCCTGGACGCTCGTCGCGGCCGTCACCGCGATCCAGACACACAGCCCCGACGATCTGCTGGGCCGCGCCTCCGCGACCGCCAACACGATCATGTTCGGGCCGATCGCGCTGGCCACCCCGCTCGGTGCCGCCGCCGTACTGCTGGGTGCCCGGCTACCACTCGTCCTCGCCGCCGCCGTCTGCCTGGCCGCCGCCGTGGCCACCGGCCGGCGGAGCCGGCACCGATCCGGCCGGGCCGGCGCGCGGTCACCGCAGCCGGCACCGACCGGAGTCTGAGATTGAGCCGTACGGCCGACTTCAGCTGGCCTTGCGGGCGACCACCGCGTACTCGGAGACGGGCGTGGTGTCGTTACCGTCCGGCCGCCACTGCGAACAGGTGACCAGGCCGGGTTCGAGGATCTCCAGACCGTCGACGAAAGCGGCGATCTCCGCCGGGGTACGCACGGCCATCGCCGCACCGCCGCCCGCCCGCCACGAGTCCATCGCCCGATCCACCGCCTCGGGGTTGACCTCGCGGGTGGGATGGGAGATGACCAGGTACCCGCCGACGGGCAACGCCTCGACCAGACGTCGCACGATCCGGGTGGCCTCGGCGTCGTCGACCACGAAGTTCAGGATGCCGAGCAGCATGATCGCCACCGGCCGGGTGAAGTCCAGGGTGCGCCGGGCCTCGGTGAGGATGTGGTCGGGCTGGCGCACGTCGGCGTCGATGTAGTCGGTCGCACCCTGCGGGTCGCTGGTGAGCAGGGCACGCGCGTGCACCAGCACCATCGGGTCGTTGTCGACGTAGACGACCCGCGTTTCCGGAGCGACCGACTGGGCCACCTCGTGGGTGTTGTTCGCGGTGGGTAGCCCGGTGCCGATGTCGAGGAACTGCCGTACGCCTGCCTCCGCGACGAGGTGTCGCACCGCCCGGCCCAGGAACTCGCGGTTGAACCGGGCCGACTGCACCAGCTCCGGCATGTAGGCCAGGACCTGCTCGGCGGCCTCCCGGTCGGCGGCGAAGTTGTCCTTGCCGCCGAGCAGGTAGTTCCACAGTCGAGCGGAGTGGGGTATGTCGCTCTGGATGGCGGCGTTGAGCGGGGATGCGTCGGTCACCTGGGCTCTCCGATGGTGCGGTGGCACGGCTTCGTCCATCAGGGACGGTAGCACCCGGAGATCGACTGCGAAGCATCCGATGATCCACTGACAATCGACAGAACGGTGGGTGCCCAGGCCGGCACCCACCGTCAGACTTCCTGAAACCGGCCTCTGCTCCCACCACGAATGGGCGGCAGGCCGCAGACGAGACGGAGTGGTCACCCATGGGCATCTTCAGACGGCGTAGGCAGGTGCCGGAGCAACTGCCTGAGCTACCGCCATACCCGCCACCACCACCCACTCTGGCACCGGGCGACCTGGCGGTCGCGCAGCAGGTGGTCCGGGCATTCCTCGCCAGCCTCGGCGACGACGATCGGATGAGTACGGCCGCGGCGGCGGTGGTCCAGGCCGGCGGGGGCGTCACCGGTATCGAAGAACTGGTGCGCAACGTCCACCGGATCTACGAGACCGGCGACCTCGGCTTCGACCGCCCCTGGCGCTGGCTGGCCGTGGTCACCGCCGAGGCTCGGCAGCTCGGTGACCTGGTCCTGGTCGCCGACATCGCGCACTTCGTCCACCTCTGGGACATCCGGCTGCGCAGCCGGAGCGCCTCCGGGGAGGCAATGATGTTGCTGCAGTCCCCGCCACCCGACGCCGTGCGAGAGATCTACCCGATTGCCCTGGCCGCCCTGGCCGAGGTCGACCCCGACCACGTCATCGCGGACGGCACGGGCGGCATCACGGTGGCCGCGCTGCGGACCGGCATCGCCCACCGCATCCTCGACGCCGACCCGCCGTACCCTGCGGAGGTCTCGACCGAGGCCCTACGGATCGTGCCCACCTGAATGGTCCAGCCTGCGCGGCCCGGACCGTGCGGTGCCGGCCGGCAGCACAGTGCGGAGGAGCCCGGACCGCGGTCCGGGCTCCTCCGGTCAAGGCAATGGCGTCAGGCCGGAATCGCGGTGACGTACCAGAGCTGGCCGGTGACGTTCTGGCACTTGTCCATGAACGACGCGCCCTTCAGGACGGACTCCGGCGCGAACCGGTTGCCTTCCAGGCATTCGCCTTCCTTCTCCCGGAACTTCGTCTGGAGCCGGAAGAGGTTGTCACCGGCCTTGACGAACTTCCACATCTGGCCGGTGACCTCTTTACAGGTGTCGAGGAAGGCGGCGCCGCCGAGGACCTTGCCGGCGACCTGGTTGCCTTCCAGGCACTTGTCCTCGCCGAGGAACTTCGTCCGCAGCGTGTAGTAGCCGTCCGGGCGCTTGGTGAAGCTCCACGCCTGCCCGTCCACGTCCTGGCAGGTGTCCTGGAACGCGGCGCCGGCGAGGGTCGAGTTGCCGTCGATCCGGTTGCCTTCCAGACACTCGTCCTCGCCCCGGAACACCGTCTTGAGCTTGTAGTACCCCGAGGCGGCGGCGGGGAGCTGCGCCGCCGGCTGCGCCTTGACGTCGACCGTCTTCACGGCAGCGGGGTCCGAGCCGTCCACCGGGGCCTCGTTGATGGACGTGTCGATCGCCGCCGCCGCGGACGAGTCAGCGGTAGGGGATGCCGCAGCAGGGGATGCCGAACTCGTCGATGCGGTCGGCGTGGATGCCGGCGAGCTGGACGTCTCGTCCTGTGCACATCCCGTCGCGGCCACCGCGAAGACCGCCAATACCGCCACAAAACGTTTCATATTGCCCAGCTTTCGTTACTGCATGGTATGGATTTCAGTTCCACCAGCTCTGTTGCGACCGCCCCGAGTCCTCTGACTGGTCACCCGAGCGGCTGGCGTCGTAACCGTACGTGTGTGCCAATGTCGACGACAACGGGCGAGCGGACGGCAAAGTCGCTCCCGTCGGGGCGTACCGGTTCGTTCCTCGGTCCTGTGTGGACGCTGACCGGTGACGGCCTATTCACCGGTCGGCTAGAAATCGCAGGGTGAAGCAGGTGAGATGTCCATAGTGGACAGTAGGCTTACGCGTAGTTCACAGTGGACGTGGTGCCACCGGCAGGACCGAGTCGAGGCCGACGGTCCATGGCCGCTCGCAGGGCCATCCGGTTCGGGGTCGGGTGGGCGTACCGCCACACCCGACCCCGAGTCGGACGCTCAGTCTGCGAACCACCCAGCGGCTACAGGGTGCGGGCAAGGCGGTCGGCGAGGATCCGGGCGAACCGCGACGGGTCGGCCAGGTCACCGCCCTCGGCCAGCAACGCCGTGCCGTACAGCAGCTCGGCGGTCTCCGCCAGGGAGTCGTTGGCACCGTCCTGCTCGTACGCCTTGCGCAGCCCGGTCACCAGCGGATGCCCCGGGTTGATCTCCAGGATCCGCTTGACCTTCGGCAGCTCCTGACCCATCGCCCGATACATCTTCTCCAGCGTCGGAGTCAGGTCATGGGCGTCACCGACCACGCAGGCCGGCGAGGTGGTCAACCGCGACGACAGGCGTACCTCCCGGACCGAGTCGGTCAGCACGCCGCCCATCCAGGTGAGCAGGTCGGCGTACTCGGTGCGCTGGCGTTCCCGCTCCGCCTCGGCCTCGGTGCGCTCCTCCTCGGTGTCCAGGTCCACCTCGCCCTTGGCGATCGACCGCAGCGTCCGGCCGTCGTAGCTGCCGACCCGCTCCACCCAGACCTCGTCGACCGGGTCGGTGAGCAGCAGCACCTCGTAGCCCTTGGCCCGGAACGCCTCCATGTGCGGGGAGTTCTCGATGGTGGCCCGGTTCTCGCCGGTGGCGTAGTAGATGTCGCTCTGGCCGTCCTTCATCCGGCTGACGTAGCCGGCCAGGTCGGTCAGCTCCGCCGGATCGTGGGTGGAGGCCGCCGACAGGATCTCCAGCAGGGTGTCCCGGTTGTCGGTGTCGTCGATCAGGCCTTCCTTGACGGCGGCGCCGAACTCGGTCCAGAAGGTGCGGTACCGCTCGGGCTGCCCGGTCTTGAGGTCCTTGACGGTGGCCAGCACCTTCTTGACCAGCCGACGGCGTACGGCCCGGATCTGCCGGTCCTGCTGGAGGATCTCCCGGGAGATGTTCAGCGACAGGTCGTGGGCGTCCACCACACCCTTGACGAAGCGCAGATAGTTGGGCATCAGCGCGTCGCAGTCGTCCATGATGAACACGCGCTTGACGTACAACTGCACGCCGCGACGGCCCTGCGGGGAGAACAGGTCGATCGGCGCGTGCGACGGGATGAACAGCAGCGCCTCGTACTCGAAGGTGCCCTCGCCGCGCATGTGGATGGTTTCCAGCGGGTCGGCCCAGTCGTGGCCGATGTGCTTGTAGAACTCGTGGTACTCCGCCGGCTCCACCTCGCCCTTGGGGCGGGCCCACAGCGCCTTCATCGAGTTGAGCGTCACCGTCTCGGTGGTGGCCTCGGCGCCGTCGGTGCCGGGACGCTCGACCGTCATCCGGATCGGGTGGGCGATGAAGTCGGAGTACCGCTTGACGATCTCACGGATCGTCCACTCGGCGGTGTAGTCGTGCAGGTTGTCCTCGGCGTCGGCCGGCTTGAGGTGCAGCGTCACCGCCGTACCCTGCGGCGCGTCGTCGAGCGCGGCGATGGTGTACGTGCCCTCGCCGCTGGACTCCCACCGGGTGCCACCGCTCTCGCCGGCCCGCCGGGTGGTCAGCTCGACGGAGTCGGCGACCATGAACGCCGCGTAGAAGCCGACCCCGAACTGCCCGATCAGCTCCTGGGAGGCACCCGCGTCCTGGGCCTCGCGCAGCTGGCGCAGCAGCTCGGCGGTGCCGGACTTGGCGATCGTGCCGATGACCGAGACGACCTCGTCGCGGGTCATCCCGATGCCGTTGTCCCGCACGGTGAGGGTGCGGGCGTCCCGGTCGACCTCGATGCTGATGTGCAGGTCATCGGTGTCGACGGCGAGGTCCTTGTCGCGCAGCGCCGCCAGCCGCAGTTTGTCCAACGCGTCGGAGGCGTTCGAGATCAGCTCGCGAAGAAACACGTCCTTGTTCGAGTAGATCGAGTGGACCATCAGCTGGAGCAGCTGACGGGCCTCGGCCTGGAACTCCAACGTCTCAGCCCGGTCGTTCACACCTTTCCCCTTCTTCGCTCGTCAGCCACGACGACTCGCGGAAAGGATACGAGCCGTCGCTGTCCGCGTGCGTGGCCGGTCCGCCTCCGCGGGCACGACACCGGCCCGCCCCCTGCGACAGCGGGGACGGGCCGGCGGACGAACGGGTCAGCGGCGGCGGCCGTACGTGCTGGCGAGCAGCGAGACACCGACCGCAGCGAAGGCGATCTGGATGAACAGCTCGATCCAGTCGATGCCGCGGGTGTCGTCCACGCCGAGCAGGCCGGCGACGAGTGTGCCGAGAAGCGCGGCGACGACGCCGATCGCCAGGGTCAACAGGATCGGGATGCGCTGACGTCCCGGCACGACGAGGCGGCCGAGCGCACCGATGATCAGACCGATGATGATTGCGGTGAAGAAGCCGGTGATTTCCACGAGAGCCTGCCCTTCCGAACGGTTACCTCGCCCGACGTGGTGCCCCGGCCGGCCCGAAGGGCAAACGCGGGAGCCCCGTCACCGACGGTTTGTGTCGTAATCGTCACGGTTCCGCGTGACGTCCGTCATGGACCGGTCACCGGAGGGTGATCAGGACCGCGTAGTCGGCGGCGGTGAGCGGATCCGACGACAGCGAGTGGTCTCCCCGGGGGACGCTCAACGGCGCGCCGTCGCGTAGGAAGATCACCGCGTCGACGTCGGCGCGGGCGGTGAGCGTACAGACGATCTGCCCGTAGGCGAGCATCTCGTCGGTACGACCGGTGTCGGCGACCGTCGGCGTGACCGTGACCCGGGCCTGCCCGTCGACGAGTTCCACCTCGGCGTTGCTGAGCGCGCCGGTCAGGGCGTTTGTCAGCCCGTCGTCGCGTTCGGTGTGGGTCGGCCCGGCAAGCAGGTCCCGCAACTGCACGTCGGCGGTCGGCACCTCGTCTATCCGGCGGATCACCGGCACCAACCGGTCCTCGCGGGAGAAGTAGAGCACCTCGGTCACGGCGCCGGTCTCGGCGGTGGTCGGCGCGGCGGTCGCGGTCGGCGGGAACGGGCCGGGCGGTGGGGTGACCGCACGGGGTCGGTCCTCGCCCGGCACCCCGCACGCGGTGACCACGACGAGCACGACGGCCGCCACGGCGACGTGGACGCGCCTGCCGCCGATCATGACACGCTCCCGGGCAGGGTGATCCGGAACCGCGCGCCGCCCTCCGGGCGGTCGCTGACCGAAGCGCTGCCGCCGTGGGCGGCCGCGTGCTGGGCGACCAGGGCGAGCCCGAGGCCGGTACCGTCGCCACCGCCCCGGTAGTGGGCCGCCCGGCCACGAACGAAACGATCGAAGATCGCCTCACGGTCCTCCACCGGCACCCCCGGTCCGTCGTCGTCCACCTCGATGACCCCGGTGTCCCCGGTACGCGACAGCAGCACCGCGACCGGTCCCGCGCCGTAGCGTTCGGCGTTGTCGAGCAGGTTGGTCAGCACCTGCGCCACCCGACGCCGGTCCACCCGCCAGGTCGCGGGGGTGTCCTCGGTCAGCCGCACCATCGTCTCCGGCAGGTCCCGATCCCGGCAGACCTGCCGGGCCAGCTCGGCCAGGTCCACCGGCTGCCGGTGCACCGACTGGTCGCTGCGGGCCAGGTCCAGCAGGTCGTTGACCAGCTGCTGGAAACGGTCGATCTCGTCGGCCACCAGCCGGGCCGCGGTGGCGGTGCGCTCGTCCTGGTTGTCCCGACGCCGGGACAGCACGCTGGCCGCCGCGGCGAGCGTCTGCAGCGGTGACCGCAGCTCGTGACTGACGTCGGCGGCGAAGCGCCGGTCCCGGTCGATGCGCTGGGCCAGCTCGTCGACCATCCGGTTGAAGGAGGTCGACAGCCGGGTCAGGTCCGGGTCGGTGTCGGGTGCCAGGCGGGTGGTGAAGTCACCGGCGGCGATCCGCTCGGCGGCGTCCGCGACAGCGGTGAGCGGGCGCAACCCGTGCCGGGTGGCGTACCAGCCCAGCGCCGCACCTGAGCCGGCCACCATGATCGCCACGGCGGTCAGGGCCAACGCCAGGACCTGGAAGGTCTGCTCCAGCTCCCGCAGCGAGGCGATCTCGTAGAACGACGCCGACTCCGACAGCGGCACACCGACCAGCAGGACCGGCTGGTCGTCGACGCGGATGCGTTGCACCGCCGGCTCCCCCGCGCTCACCAGTTCACGCAGTCGCGCCGGGATCGCGGCGGTCAGGCCGTTGTCGGCGGCCCGGCCGTACCAGTCGCCGTTGAGATGCAGCACCGCCCGCCGGCCGGTGCCGGTGTCCAGCGTGCGCAGGGCCTCCCCGGCGTCCGGGTTCTCGGTGTCGAGTCCGGCGCGTACCACGGCCGCGTCGTAGTAGGCCGCCCGCAGTACGGCGCGTTCCCGCTCGTCGAGCAGCGTACGGCGGGTCAGCTCGTAGGACACCAGGGCCATCGAGGCCGACAGCAGCAGGGCGCCGATGGCGAAGGCCGCGGTGACCCGGGCACGAAGTCCGAGTCGTCTCATCGTTGCAGCTTGTAGCCGAGCCCGCGCAGGGTGACCAGGTGTTTCGGGTTGGCCGGGTCGGCTTCGATCTTCTGCCGCAGCCGGCCCACGTGCACGTCGACCAGCCGCTCGTCGCCGCTGTCGTATCCCCAGACCCGGCTGAGCAACTGCTGGCGGGACAGCACCCGCCCGGCGTGCTCGGCCAACTCGCAGAGCAGCCGGAACTCGGTACGGGTGACCGCCACCGGCGTGCCCGCCCGGCGTACCTCCCCGGCCTCGGGGCTGACCTCCAGCTCGCCGAAGACGAGCACGGGCACCGGCTCCTCCACCGGCGCCACCGTGCGGGCCCGCCGCCGCAGGGCCCGCAGCCGAGCCGTCAGTTCCTTTATCGCCACCGGTTTGACCACGTAGTCGTCGGCACCGGCCTCCAGCGCGGCGACGATGTCGTGAGTGTCGTCGCGGGCGCTGACCACCACGATCGGCACGTCGTCGTCACGCCGCAACTGACGGATGCACTCGAAACCGTCGATTCCGGGCAGCATCAGGTCGACCAGGACGTAGTCCGCCGGGCTCCGGCGCTGCGCCCGCAGACCCTCCTCGGCGGTGGCCGCACCGGACGCCTCGTAACCCTCGTCCTCCAGTGCGAGCAGCAGCGCCAGTCGGATGCGGTCGTCGTCCTCGATCACCAGTACCGCTGTCATACCGGGAATCATCCCCAAGCGTCCGCCGACCGGCCAACCACCACCGCCTCAAGGGTGTTTTGTCACGCAACTGTCATACGTCCGCGCAGTGCCTGCCAACCCCGCTGGGCAGGGTGAGAGCCACCTGGGGACCGCAGGAGAGGGGGCAGCGACGTGAGCACGCCACGACGCCCCGAGTGCACCGTGCCGCTGGTGGAGGTGGCCATCACCGAGTTCGACCTGGCCTGCCTGCCGGCGACCGGCACGGTGTTCGACCGGCTGCTCACCCTGCACCCCGACCAGGTCGTAGTCGATCTTTCCGACTGTCGGCACATCGACGCGGCGGGCATCGGGCTGCTGCTCGACGTGCACCGCCGGATGCTGCGCATCGGCGGAGTGCTGTCGGTACGCAATCCCAATCCGCGCATCGCCCGCATTCTGCAGACCGCCCGGCTGGACCAGATCCTGCCGGTGCACGTCGACGGCGCGGCGCCGCCGGCCGGAACCACCGCCCCTGGGGCTGTGTCCAGTGACGCGGCTGTGAGTGCCGCCGGTCATCCGACGGTGTACGGCCGGGCGGCCGTCACCGTACGCAGCTGACCCGGCGAACACCGCCACTGCCAGGACGAGGAGCAGCATGACAATTCCCGGGATCGCCGCAGCCATCGCCGTCGGGCTCGCCGTCGGCGCGCTCGGCCGGCTCGTCGTTCCCGGCCGTCCCGGTGTCCCGCTGTGGCTCACCATGACCATCGGCGCCGCCGCCGCGCTGCTCGGCGCCATCAGCGCCTGGCTCGTGGGTGCCCGCGAGCTCAATCTGCTGGCGCTGATCGTGCAAGCCGGTCTGGCCACGGTCGGCGTGGTGATCGTGCTCGCCACCGCCAGCAAGGAACACTCAGACTCCCGCTGAGCACACCTGGCGACGGCCCAGCGGCCGCCCGCCCCGAGTCCCGTCCCGCACCCCTGCACCGCCAGCACCGGAGAGGAAGCAGGATGACCGTCGTACCGGACGACAACCTGATGACCCTGATCTGCGACACGTGCGGCGAGACCACCACCGGCATGGCCTGCGTGCTGCCCGATGCCGAGGTCGTCTGGACGCTGGTTTCCGATCACGGCTGGAGCGGCTCCCCGTTCGCCACCGGTCCGCACCGCTGCCCACGGTGCAGCACCCTGCCGCCGGGCGTCACGACGAACGGCCGTACCGACCGCTCCGGTGCCGGCGACTCCACGGCCGGTGGGCCCGGTGCCGGCGGGCAGAGTCACGAGGTGACGGTGCTGAGCAGTGACACCGCCATCGGCGCGGAGTCCAGCGAGGCGCTGCGGGCCGCGTTGCGCGCGGCCGCCAGCCTGGCCGGGACGGTCGTGGTGGACCTGGCACGGGTCCAGGTCATCGACTCGGTCGGGCTGGGCCTGCTGGTCCGTGCGCACCGGGAGGTCCGCGAGCGCGGCGAGCGGCTCTGCCTGGCCGCCCCGTCGCGCTTCATCCGTACCGTGCTGCACACGATGAAGCTCGACGGCGTCTTCCCGATCTTCGCCAGCCTCGACGAGGCCCTCACCCAGCTGCGGGCCCAGGCCTCCGCCACCGGCGACCCGGTACGGGTCGACGTGACGCCGGCCGAGGCCGGCCGGGTGCGCTCCGCCGCGCCCGGAAAGGCCGCCACCAGCCGCCGCCCGGTCACCCGCGTCACCGTCTGAGCCCCGGCCACCGGTCGGGCGGGACGGACCGGCCCGGGAGCGCAGCTTCGCGGGCGAAAAGGTTTTCCGGCCGGTGTTGAACCGATCCACTTCCGATGCCGTACCTGATGGCGAAGGGAGTGGCCCATGAAGCGCCTGACCCCGTTGCTCACCCTCCTGTCGGGGGCGGTGACGGCTGCCGTGCTGTTCACGATGAGTGCGCAGGCATCACCGCCGCGCACCCAGCCCACCGGGGAGAACGCCCCACCGGCCGTCGCCGCGCCGTCGCAGGACGAGGCGGACGTCGACGACGAGGCTCCGGTGGACGACGAGCAACCCGATCCGGAGAACAGCCGCCAGCCTGGAGTGTCGCCGCCCGACGAGCCGGAGGAGTCACCGGACGACGTCGACGCCGACTCGGTCGAGCAGAACTGGATCGGCCAGCTGGAGAACGGCGCCACCATCGCCATCACGGTCTCCGGCGGCAAGGCCGAGGCGTACGTCTGCGACGGCCGGAGCATGGAGCTGTGGCTGTCCGGCACGGTCCGCGACGGAAAGATCGAACTGACCGGCAAGGACGCCAAGCTGACCGGCATCATCCGCGGTGACAGCGCCAGCGGCGAGATGATCGTCGGCGTACGGCGCTGGAAGTTCACCGCCCGACCGGACAACGAGAAGGTCGACGAGGCGGAGACCAAGTCCGGTGCGGGCACCGCTCCGGCGATCTACCGCGCGACCGACGAGATCCGCAAGGCCGGCATCGACGGCGGCTGGATCATGCTGCCCGACGGTACGCAGATCGGCATCGTCACCTGGAACGGCAAGCCGATCCCCGCGCCGCCGCTGGACCCGGCCTTCAACAGCACAGTGGTCAAAGGGGTCACCATCGTCGCCGAGCCGGTCATTCCCGGGGCGCGGTGATGTCCCAGCACCGTCAGGGCAACGTGCGTACGGTGCCCCGCCGCCCGTCGGAGCCCGACGTCGAGGTGATCCGCGAGTTCGGCGCGGCACCGGCACCGCGACGGCGGCCCTCGATGATGGTGCCGCTGCTGGTCGGGGCGGGCGTGGCGGTGGCGCTGGGCGTCTACGGCCGCAACCACACCCCGACCGGCATCGCGGTCAACGTGGCAGGCTTCTCGTCACCGCTGACGGTGAAAGTGTGGCTGGGCACCGGGGCGGCGTTCTTCGCCGTCATCCAGCTGCTGTCGGCGTTGTCGATGTGGGGCCGGCTCGGCGGGTTCTCCCCGTCCTGGGCCGGTGCCGCGCACCGCTGGTCGGGGCGGGTCGCCTTCCTGCTGACCGTACCGGTCGCGGTGCACTGCCTGTACGCGCTCGGCTTCGACGGCTACGACACCCGTACGCTGCTGCACTCCCTGCTGGGTTGCTTCTTCTTCGGCGCGTTCGCCACCAAGATGCTCACCCTGCCCAAACGCGGTCTCGCCGGTTGGGTGCTGCCGGTGGTCGGTGGGGTGGTCTTCGTCGCCCTGATCGGCATCTTCCTGACCTCGTCAGTGTGGTACTTCACCACCTTCGGCATCCAGTTCTGATCTTCGAAAGGGCGGAGCAGCCACGATGAACCACGAGCAGGCCGGCTGTTGCCGGTCGCGACGGGCCCTGTTGGCCGGCACCGGCGCGGCGGGAGTGGCCGCGCTGACCGGCTGCGCGACGTACGGCCAGCCGGCGGCAGCCCCGCCGCCACCTGCCGCGCCGGGCGGCAGCACCGCGCCGGCCGGAGGTGGTACCGCCCCTGGCGGGGGCAGCCCCGCTCCCGGCGGATCCGGTGCGCCGGACGACGAGCCGGGCCCACCGGCGCTGGCCACGCTCGCCGACATCCCGGTCGGCGGCGGAGCGATCTTCGCCTCGGCCGGGGTGGTGGTCACCCAGCCCACCGAGGGCACCATCAAGGCGTTCTCGGCCACCTGCACCCATCAGGGCTGCACGGTCACCTCGGTCGACAACGGCGCCATCACCTGCGCCTGCCACAACAGCGTCTTCGACATCGCCGACGGCTCGGTACGCAGTGGACCGGCGCGTGCCCCGCTGCCGGCCGCGAACGTCACAGTCGACGGTGACGCCATCCGGCTGGCCTAGACGCGGCCCATCCCAGGCCCGGGCCGCGCGGGGCCGTCCGGATCACGTGATCCGGACGGCCCCTGCCCCACCCGCCGGGCGGATGGGGCAGGTGTCCGGGCCGTTCGTGTCAGGACGCGACGCAGCTCAGCCCGGTCGGCACGCCCGATCCGTTGCCGGTCAGCCCGAAGGTGGTGCTGGCCGAGGCTGCGAGCTGCCCGTTGTACGGCTCGTTGCGCACCGTCACCGAGGTGCCGGACGTGGTCAGCCTGCCGTTCCACAGTGACGAGATGGTGGTGCCGGCCGGGGCGGTCCAGCTGACCGTCCAGCCGCCGATCGCCGAGGTGCCGGAATTGCGTACGGTCACCTCCGCCTGATAGCCGCCCTGCCAGGAGTTGACCACCCGGTACGTCGCCGCGCAGCCCTGATCGCCACCACCGCCGTTGTCGGCCGGTGTGGTCAGGGTCAACGGCGGCGAGGCCGCCGAGATGTTGCCTGCCGCATCGCGTGCCCGCACCGTGAAGGTGTAGCTGGTCGAGGCGGTCAGGTTGGTGGCCCGGTAGCTGGTGCCGGAGACCGTGACCACGCTGGCCCCACCGGAGCCGCTGGTGGTCCGCAGCACCTCGTACGCGGTGACACCCACGTTGTCGGTGGCGGCGGCCCAGTTCAGCGTGGCGGCGGTGGCGGTCACGTCGGTGGCCGTGGGCTGGCCCGGCGCGGTCGGCGCGGTGGTGTCCACCGGGTCGGTGCCGTCGGCGTAGCGCTCGGCGAGGCTGATGCCGGTGGTGGCACCGGCACCGCCGAGGCGCACCTGGTGGTCGAGGCCGACGAACTTGCCGTTGTGCTGCCACAGCGCCGGCTTGAGCATCTGGTTGTACTTCGTCTCGTCCCAGCTGGTCCAGTCGTCGAGCAGCAGACCACCGGTGTCACCGGAGTTGGGGTTGAGGCACCAGAAGGTGTGGTGGATGCCGTTGTCGATCATCAGGTCGCGCAGCGCGGCCATCCAGCGGTCCTGCCGGGCGTCCTGGCCCAGCCGCCCACCCCACTCCCCGATCAACAGCGGGGCGATGTTCTGTTCGTGGATGTAGAACCAGTTCGGCCGCCACACGTCGTTGGTCAGCGACTCCTTGTCGAAGTCACCGGCGAACCAGGGCTGCTCGAACACCAGCGGCCCGTAGTCGTGCGGCGAGTAGACCAACTGGTCCTGCTGGGCGCCCAGGTCGACCGGGTGCTCGGCGACACCGCGCAGGTTGCCACCCCACCAGTTGTAGAAGTAGTTGGGGCTGCGGTCCGGGTTGGTGTTTGGCGAGTTCCAGGTGGCGCCGGGACGCGGGTATACCTCGATGCCCTCGCAGAGGATCAGCAGGTTCGGGTTGATGGCCAGGATCCGCTTGCCCGCCGTCTCACAGGCGTACTTGAAGTTGTCCTGGTCGGTGCTGGAGTCCCACTTGGCCCGCTGCGGGTCGTTCGGGGTGCCGTGCGGCTCGTTCTTGATGTCCATCGCGACGATGGTGTCGTTGGTGCGGTAGCGGGCGGTGACCCATTCCCAGCCCTGGTAGAACAGCTCCGAGGTGACGGTGCCCTTCCACCACACCGGATAGGTGTGCCCGGAGTTGTCGGCCTCGGCGCTGTGCACGTCGAGCATGACCTTCAGGCCGTACTTCTCGCACAGTTGGAGCCAGTAGTCGAAGACCTGGAGGTTGTTCATGCCCTCCAGCTCCGGGTTGACGTACGTGTTCACGTTCGGCCGGATCGCCTGGCCGGCCTTCCACTCCAGCAGCAGCTGGGTGGAGATGGGCACCCGGACGATGTTGATGCCCCGCTGGGCCATCTGGCGGGTGATGTTCTCGATGTTCGCCGACCACAGGCCGTGGAAGACCCGTTCGGTGGCGTTGAAGCCGAACCAGTTGGCTCCGGTCAGCCAGACCTGGTTGCCGGCCTCGTCGACGATCTTGTTGCCGTCGGTACGCAGCCAGTCGTTGGCCGGGACGGCGGCGCTCGTCACGGCGTCGGCCGTGGGGGCCGCCGTTGCGGCGGGCGCGGCGGCAGCCAGGCCGAGCAGCACCGCAGCCGCGGTGGCGACGGCCTGGATTGTTCTCCGTGCGGACATGCGACTTCCTCTGTGGTGGGTGACGAGGAACGTCGACACAACGGCCCTGCCCGAGGCCGTGGGAGCGCTTCCATCGACACCTTATGCGGTCGTCGTCAGCAGCGGAAGTGGACGTACGCCGTTTCGGCGGCGCCACCGCCGACCGGACGCCGTCAATCCGGCGAAACGGATTCGATTAAGCGCCGTCGCTACACGGCGAGAGCCTCCCGGACGGTGTGCTCCGCGTCGCCGCCACCCTCACCTGAGGAGGTGACCCGCCCGGACTCCAGCACGTGGTAGCGGTCGGCGACCCGCAACGCGAACCCGAGATGCTGCTCGACCAGCAGCACACTGAACCCGGTCTGCGCGATCAACGCCACGATCCGGTCCTGGATCTCGGCCACCACCGACGGCTGGATGCCTTCGGTCGGCTCGTCGAGCATCAGCAACCGGGGTCGGGTGATCAGCGCGCGGGCGATGGCCAGTTGCTGGCGTTGCCCGCCGGAGAGCAGCCCGGCCCGCCGGCGCAGCAGCGGTTGCAGTGCCGGGAACAGGTCCAGCACCTCGGCGGTGGCCGCCGCACCGTCGCGGCGACCGTCGGCCACCAGGCGCAGGTTCTCCGCCGCCGTCAGGTGCGGGAAGCACTGCTGGCCCTGCGGCACGTACGCGATGCCCCGGGCGACCCGCTGGTGCGGGGCGAGCCGGGTGATGTCCTCACCGTCCCACTCGACCTGACCGGCGGTGGGCCGCAGCAGCCCGGCGGCGACCCGCAGCAGGGTGGACTTGCCGGCACCGTTGTGCCCGAGCACCGTGGCGACCCCGTCGCCGGGCACCTGGACGTCGACGCCGTGCAGCACCCGGCTGCGCCCGTAGCCGGCGTGCACGCCACGCAGACTGAACATCATGCCTCCAGAGGGGTCGGACCGGCGTCGACCGGGTGGCCGAGGTAGACCTCCTGCACCCGGGGGTCGGCCTGCACCTGGGCGACGCTGCCCTCGCTGAGCACCCGGCCGGCGTGCAGCACGGTGACCGTCCGCGCGAACCGACGCAGGAAGTCCATGTCGTGCTCGATGACGACCACCGTCCGGTCCCGGCTGACCTGCTCCAGCAGTTCACCTGTGGCGTCGCGTTCCTCGTGGCTCATCCCGGCCACCGGCTCGTCGAGCAGCAGCAGCCGGGCGTCCTGCACGAGCAGCATGCCGATCTCCAACCACTGCTTCTGACCGTGGGCGAGGGTGCCGGCGAGCTGGTCGGCGCGGCCCGCCAGGCCGATCACCTCCAGGGCCTCGGCCACCTCGTCGGGGATGCCGTGCCGGCGGCGCAGCAGGGTGGCCCAGCCGCGCCGGGCGCCGGCCGCGATGTCGAGGTTCTGCAGGACGGTCAGTTCCTCGAACACCGTCGAGGTCTGGAAGGTACGGCCCACCCCGAGGCGACTGATCCGGTGCACCGGGCGGCCGAGCAGTTCCCGGTCGCCGAAGCGTACCGAGCCGGTGGCCCTGACCAGCCCGGTCACCGCGTCGACAAGGGTGGTCTTGCCGGCACCGTTGGGGCCGATCAGGAACCGGATGTCCCCCGGCTCCACGTCGAGGCTCACCCCGTCGACCGCGGTGAAGCCGTCGAAGCTGACCCGCAGATCCCGTACGTAGAGTCCGGGTAGTTGTTCCGTCATGACGCCTGCCCTTCCGTGCGGCGGGTCCGCCGCAGCCGGCCGAACCACCGCTCACCGTCGCCGCGCCGGGCCAGGCCGATAAGCGAGGCCAGGCCGCCGGGCAGGAACGCCACCACCACCACGAACAACAGCCCCTGCAGGTACGTCCAGCCGCCCGGAAACCGTTCCGACAGGGCGGTACGCGCCCAGGCCACCGCCACCGCCCCGAGCACCGGCCCGAGCAGGGTGGCCCGCCCACCGACGGCCACCCCGATGACGAACTCGATGGACGGGACGATCCCGATCAGGGCCGGGGAGATGATGCCGACCGCGGGCACGAACAGCGCACCGGCCAGCCCGGCCATGCCGGCGGCCACCACGTACGCGACGAGCTTGACCGTGGCCGGGTCGTACCCGAGGAAGCGGACCCGTTCCTCGCCGTCGCGTACGGCCACCAGCAGTTCGCCGTAGCGGCACTGCATCAGGTGCCGGGCCAGGGCCAGCAGCGCCAGCAGGGTGCCGGCGATGATGAAGTAGACCATCCGTTGGTTGACCGGGTCGTCCAGGTCGTAGCCGAAGAAGCCCTGGATGTCGGTGAGGCCGTTGGTGCCGCCGGTGGTGCCCTGCTGGCCGATCAGCAGGATCACCATGGCGGCGGCGAGGGCCTGACTCAGGATGGCGAAGTACGCGCCGCGGACCCGACGGCGGAACACCAGCGAGCCGAGCACGAACGCCACCGCCATCGGCAGCAGCACCGTGGCGGGCAGCGCGAACCAGGGGCTGGCGAAGGGTCGCCACCACAGCGGCAACTCGTCGAGTTGCCCGTACAGCAGCATGAAGTCGGGCATGTTGCCCGGTCCCGCGTCGGCGAGCTTGAGATGCATGGCCATCGCGTAGCCGCCGAGGCCGAAGAAGACGCCCTGGCCGAGGGCGAGCATGCCGCCGCGCCCCCAGGCCAGGCCGATACCGACCGCGACCATCGCCACGCAGAGGTACTTGGCCAGCAGGGAGAGCCGGAAGTCCGACAGCACAAGCGGTGCCACGGCGAACAACAGCGCGGCGCCGAAGGCGAAGCCGGCCACGGCGCGGAAGCGGTGCCGCGACGGCCCGGCCGCCGGCTTGGCCGGTGGCGGCGCGGGGTCGACGACGGTACGGGAATCACGGGCGACGGTGGTCATGCCAGGCTCCGGGTTCGCAGGGTGAACATGCCCTGGGGCCGCCACTGGAGGAACGCGACGATGGCGACGAAGACCATCACCTTGGCGACGCTGAGGGTGGTCAGGTACTCGCCGGTGGCCTGGAGCACGCCCAGGGCGAAGGCGACGATCACGGTGCCCTTGAGCTGACCGATCCCGCCGACCACGACCACCAGGAAGGCGTCGATGATCAGGTTGGTGCCCATGGTGGGGCCGATCGGGCCGAGCAGGGTGAGGGCGACACCGGCGATGCCGGCCAGGCCGGAGCCGATGAAGAAGGTCATCCGGTCGACCCGGGCGGTGGCGATGCCGGAGACGGCGGCCAGGTCGCGGTTCTGCACCACGGCCCGGATCCGGCGGCCCAACGGGGTGATGCGCAACGCGACGGTCAGCGCGACGACGGCACCGCCGGCCAGCGCCAGGATGAACAGCCGGTTGTTGGCGACGGTGATCCCGCCGGGCAGCGCGATGTTGCCGGTGAGCAGCTCGGGGGCGCGGGTCTGCACGTTGGGGCTGCCGAAGATGTCGCGGGCCAGCTGTTGCAGGATCAGCGACACCCCCCAGGTGACCAGCAGGGTGTCAAGTGGGCGGGCGTAGAGGCGGCGGATCAGCAGGAACTCCAGCAGCACACCCATCGCGCCGGCCACCACGAAGGCCACCGGCAGGGCGATCAGCAGTGACCAGCCGGCCGCCGAGATGACCTGTTGCAGGACGAAGGTGGTGTACGCGCCGGCCATGATGAACTCGCCGTGCGCCATGTTGATCACGCCCATCTGGCCGAACGTGAGAGCCAGGCCGAGCGCGATGAGCAGCAGCACCGCTCCGATGCTGACGCCGGTGAAGAGTTGGCCGATGAGAACTGTCACGGTGGGTACTCCGTACTGCTGGTGGGGCGGTTCGGGCGGAACCCGCAGGTCCCGCCCGAACCGGTTGCCGGCTAGCTCAGGCCACCGGCCCACGGGTAGCTCTTGAGGTACGGGTCCGGGGTGATCGGCTTGCCGGAGTTCCACACCTCGGTGATCAGGCCGTCCGGGCCGACCTTGCCGACGCGGGCGGTCTTGGCGATGTGCTGGGTCGCGCCGTCCACGGTGACCAGGCCCTCGGGCGCCTCGAAGGTGATGCCGTCGGAGGCCTTGCGGACCTGCTCCACCTCGAAGGTGCCGGCCTTCTCCACCATCGCCTTCCACAGGTAGACCGAGACGTACGCGGCCTCCATCGGGTCGCTCGTCGGCTTGTCCTTCCCGTACTTGGCCTTGTACGCGGCGACGAACTTCTCGTTCGCCGCACCCGGCGTGGTCTGGTAGTAGTTCCAGGCGGTCAGCTGCCCCTCCAGGTACTGGGTGCCGATGCTCTTGACCTCCTCCTCGGCGATCGACACCGACACCACCGGCATGCTGGTGGCGGTCAGCCCGGCGGACTTGTACTCCTTGAAGAAGGCGACGTTGCTGTCACCGTTGAGGGTGTTGAAGACCGCGTCGGCACCGGATGACTTCACCTTGTTGGTGATCGTGCCGAACTCGGTGGAGCCGAGCGGGGCGTAGTCCTCCCCCAGCACCGTCATTCCGTTGGCCTCGGCGTACGCCTTGATGATTTTGTTCGCGGTGCGCGGGAAGACGTAGTCGGAACCGACCAGGTAGAGCGACTTGGCGCCCTGTGCCTTGAGGTAGTCCAGGCCGGGAACGATCTGCTGGTTGGTCGTCGCCCCGGTGTAGAAGATGTACGGCGACTGCTCCAGTCCCTCGTACTGCACCGGGTAGAACAGCAGCGCCTTGTGCTTCTCGAAGACCGGCTTGACTGCCTTTCGGCTGGCCGAGGTCCAGCAGCCGAAGACGGCTGCCACCCGGTCCTCGCGGATCAGTTTCTCGGCCTTCTCGGCGAAGGTCGGCCAGTCGGAGGCACCGTCCTCACCGACGGGTTGGATCTTCTTGCCGAGCACCCCGCCCGCCGTGTTGATCTCCTCGATCGCCAGCATGATCGAGTCGCGGACGGTGACCTCGCTGATGGCCATCGTGCCGGACAGGGAGTTGAGCAGGCCCACCTTGACGGTGTCGCCGGAGGTGTCGGCGGTGACGCCGGCGGAGACCTTCTCGTCGGTGGTCTTACTGCCGCACGCGGCCAGCGCGGCCGCGGCGACCAGGGTCATGGCACCCGCCAGGATGCGTCGTCCCCGGAACAGTGTCATCAAATCTCCCTGCGTCGCACGTGAAGCGTGGAGTCAGTTGCCCGGAAACGAACGCCGGTCCCGAGCGAGGATGTCGAGCTGCGATTTGCGGTGCGGTCCGGTGGAACATCGCGGCGTCCGGCGGGGCGGGTGGACGCCGGCCGGGCACCGATTCGGATATCGGGCAGGGAAAGCTTCGATCCGCTTCATTGCGCGGATGTTTCCCGATCCTCAATAGACTGTTTCCGCTGCCGCGTAACGGCCGGTGTCGCGGACACGGAAAATGCCGGCACCTGCCGCCCCAAAAGGGCGCACAGGCGACCGGCATACGATTATCGGCCGCAGTGGACGGCAATTATCGGACTGCGTCGAGCGGTTGGCGACTTCCGGCTCGGCACCGGATACTTCACGCAGGAAGTATCTTATGTGGCCGCTTCCCGGGCGTGTCAAGGCACGGTCGGGTCACGCCCTGATCGATTCGGCCCGATCACGCTGCCGCGGGTCAGAGCTCGGCGACGACTGTGAAATCCAGACCGTCGGCCTCAGCCAGGTAGATGCGCTGACGCACGTGCCGCCGCCGCAGCCGCAACTCACCACGCGGTCCGTCGTACGACACCACGTCCGCCGACGCCTCCACCGCCCGGACGTCAAGCGTGCCGGCCTTGGCGATGAGCGCGGCCAGCAGCATGACCCCCTCGTAACAGGACTCGCCGAGGCTGCCCAACGGCGGCGCCTCCAACCCGAAGCGGCGGGCGAACGCACCGTGGAAGTCCAGATTCTCCGGAGTGACCAGGCCCGCGAAGAACCCGGCTGTGCTGAACAGCCCTCGGGTGCCGGCCACCCCGCTGGCCAGCAGCATGTTCTCGTCCATCAGCGTGCTCAGCCGCAGACAGCGCTGATCCAGCCCGGAGCGGGCGAACGCCCGGTTGAAGCGCACCGCGTCCGCACCGACCAGCAGCATCAGCACCGCGTCGGCGTCGCTACGCTCGATACGCCGCAACACCTCGGCGTAGTCGTGGGTCTCCAGCGGCAGGAAATGATGCCCGACCACGCGGCCACCGTTGCGCTGCGCGTACCGGTAGGCGGCCTGCGTGGTCCGCCGAGGCCAGACGTAGTCGTTGCCGACCACGAACCAGCGCCGCACCCCCAGGTCGGTGGCGAGCACCCGCATCGCCGGCAACAGCTGCGCATCAGGGGTCTCGCTGGTCAGGAAGACCCCTTCGGTACGCTCACCGCCCTCGTACAGCGCGGTGTAGACGTACGGCACCCGGTGCGCGATGCGCGGTGCCACCGCCTGACGGACCGAGGAGATGTGCCAACCGGTGACGCCCTGCACCGCACCGACCGACACCAGCGCCTCGACCTCGGCGGCCACCTCGGCCGGCGGTGCCCCGCCGTCGACCGGGATCAGCCGCAGTTGGCGACCGAGCACCCCGCCCCGGTTGTTGACCTCCTCCACCGCGAGTTGGGCGCACAGCTCGCAGCTCGGGCCGAACATCCCGGCGGGCCCCCGCATCGGCACCACCAACGCGATGCTGACCACGCCCCGGTCGACAGTCAGCCAGGACGTCCCGGCGGCGACACTCGACGTCGCCGATGGACTCCCGTTCCCCGATGCCGGACCGGACATGAACACATCGTGGCCGTCGCCGATCCCGGTGACCAGTTCTCCCCATTGGGCGGGACGTCTCGGTACGATGACCGGCAACCGCAAGGCGGGAGTGACATGTCAGAGTTCCCCGGCTCCGCAGCCGACCTGCTGCCCCTGCTCACCCGCGCCGAACGACTGCTCTCCCGCCGGGTCGGCGCCCTGCTGACCGACGAAGGGCTCACCATCGAGGCGTGGCGGGTGCTCGGTCTGCTCGCCGACGGGCTGGGCCACCCGATGAGCGAAGTGGCCGCCGAGGCGTCCCTGCCCCCGGGCACCCTGACCAAGCTGGTCGACCAACTCGTCGACCGCAACCTGGTCTTCCGCCGGGTCGACCCGATCGACCGCCGCCGCATCCGGGCCTACCTGACCGCCCGAGGCCGTCACGAGCACGAACGCCTCTCCATGCTGATCCAGGCCGATCTGGCCGCCCTCAGCACAGTGGACGACCCCACCCTCGCCACCCACCTCTCCGCCCTCATCACCCGCCTAACCCCCCACCCCAC
>NZ_PNOZ01000082.1:0-25437 GCF_002879555.1 Verrucosispora sp. ts21
GGTGGGAGGGGTACGGGGGGTGCGTGCGCCCGGGGCCGGACGAGCCGGTCGTGCCCGGGCGGGTCGAGCCGGGGTGCCGCCGCGCGGGCCCTCTCCGGCGCCACCGGCACCGGCCGGGGTCGGGGTGGTGCCCCACTCTCCCGGGGCGGGTACGCCGGGTGGCCGGATCGGTCGGCGGCCACCTCCGGCCTCGGACTCGCCCGGTTCTTTCGCGCCGGGCCAGGGCTTGGCGACCCGGGAGGCGAGCACGAACTCCTTGCGCAGCGGATGGCCCTCGAACTCCGGTGGCAGCAGCAGCGGGCGCAGGTCGTCGTGTCCGGCGAAGTCGATGCCGAACATTTCGTGGGTCTCCCGCTCGTGCCAGGCCGCGCCGGGATAGACCGACACCACCGAGTCGATCGTCGGTGTCGCCCGGGGCACCCGTGCCCGCAGCAGCAGACCGTGCCGGTGCGTGGTCGACCAGAGGTGGACCACCACGTCGAAGCCTTCGGCCAGCTCGTCGACGGCGGAGAGCCAGTCGAAGAAGTCGCAGGCCAGCTCGGCGTCGTCCCGCGCGGCCAGCAGCGCCGCCCGCCACTGGAAAGCAGGTACGTCGACGGTGGCCCGCGCATGCGCCTGACCTCCGGAGACCGTCGCGGTGGCCTCGACGGGTGCGAGCAGCGCGACGAGCCGCTGGCCGGCCTCTTCCGGTGTCATGCAGCTGATCCTATGGCCGTACACGGCGTGCCGCGCTGCCCCGGTGGGACGCCATCACCAACCGCGGTACGACACCACCGTCGACCCGGTGCGTCGTCACCACCAACCGCGGTGCATCGCCACCGTCGCCACCGTCGACCCCGGTGCGACGTGGACGACGGGGTGGGGCACGCCGCCGGGTGGCAATCCCGGCTTTTCCGGCGGGCTCCAGCCGCTGCGGACCAGGATGGGGGCGTGCGCGCTGTGACTGTCATTCCAGGGGTACCCGGCTCGCTGCGGCTGCTCGACGACTACCCGGAGCCGACCACGGAGGAGGGTTCGATCCTGGTGGAGGCGCTCGCGGTGGGGGTCTGCGGCACGGACCTCGAAATCATCGAGGGCAAGTACGGCGAGGCCCCACCCGGCACGGATCACCTGGTGCTCGGGCACGAGTCGCTGGGCCGGGTGATCGAGGACCCGACCGGCACCCTGCAAGCCGGCGACCTGGTGGCCGGGATCGTCAGGCATCCCGACCCGGTGCCCTGCCCGAACTGCGCGGTCGACGAGTGGGACATGTGCCGCAACGACATGTTCACCGAGCACGGCATCAAGGCGCTGCCCGGCTTCGCCCGGCAACGCTGGCGGATCCAGCCCCGGTTCGCCGTCGGGCTGGACCCCGCCTTGGGCGAGGTGGGCGTGCTGCTCGAACCGACGAGCGTGGTGGTCAAGGCGTGGGACCACATCTTCCGCATCGGGCAGCGGGCGGAGTGGCAGCCGCGTACGGCGTTGATCACCGGAGCCGGTCCGATCGGCCTGCTGGCCGCCCTGCTGGCCAGTCAGCGCGGCCTCTCCGTACACGTGCTGGACCTGGCCACCGACGGGCCGAAGCCGGCGTTGGCGGGCGCGCTCGGCGCCACCTACCACGCCGGCTCGATCGACAAGCTCGACTTCGAACCGGACGTCATCGTCGAGTGCACCGGCGCACCGGCGGTCGTCCTCGAAGCGATGTACAAGGTCGCGCCCACCGGGATCGTCTGCCTGGCCGGGGTCTCCAGCGGCGGCCGGACCGTCGACCTCGACGCCGGTTCACTCAACCGCACCCTGGTCCTGGAGAACAACGTGGTGTTCGGCTCGGTCAACGCCAACCGGCGGCACTGGGACGCCGCCGCCGAGGCCCTGTCCCAGGCCGACCGGTCGTGGCTGGCCTCGCTGATCACCCGGCGGGTGCCGCTGTCGGAGTACGCCGCCGCGTACTCCCCCGGCCCGCAGGACATCAAGGTGATCCTCGACTTCACCGCCTGACCCGCCGGCCGGGGGACGACACCGCGTCAGATGCCGGGCAGCCGACCGTTGCGGAACAGGTCGACGAAGAGCTGGTGATCCTGGCGAGCCCGGACCCCGTACGCGTGGGCGAAGTCGACCAGGTGCGCGACGAAGCCGGCCGGGTCGGCGGCCACCACCGCGACGATCGCCTCCTCGGTCGAGTAGTCGACCAGGTCGTGGCTGGACTCGTCGTCGGCGACCGAGTGCATCCGGGCGACCGCCCGACCCAGGTCGGCCAGCACCCCGGCCAGTTCCTCGGGCTCGTTGACGTCGGCCCAGTCCAGGTCGGCGGCGTACGGGGAGACCTCGGCGACGAGCTGACCCACCCCGTCCAGCTCGGTGAAGCCCACCCACGGGTCGGCGTGCGCCTGCAGGGCCCGCTGCGACTCGGCGGTGCGGTGGCCCTGGTGCCGGAAGTAGCCGCGGACCCCCTCGTCGTCGACGTGCCGGGCGACCGCCGGCACCTGGGCCTGCTTCATGTAGATGATGACGTCGTTCTCCAGCGCCTGCGTGTGCCCCTCCAACAGGAGGTTGTACGAGGGCAGCCCGGCCGAACCGATGCCCACGCCCTTGCGCAGCACCACATCCTTGATCTGCGCCGCCAGGGGCCGGTTCTGCGCGGTCGCCGCCGGCAGGGTGTCCAGGTACGCCTCGAACGCCGCACATACCTTGGCCCGTACGTCGCCGTCGACCTCGTACACCCCGTCGCGCAGGGAGAACCGCCGCTCGTACGCGTCGATCGTGGTCTGTTCCCGCAGCAGGTCGACCCGGGTGTTGAGCCGGGCCTGCTGGAGCACCCGGCGCAGCACACCGTCGGCGTTGTCGAGGGTGATCGACCCGATGGCGTCGTCACCGCCCTCGGCGATGGCCCGCAACTCGGTCAGGTAGCTCTCGGCGAAACCCGCCACCAGCTCGCTGATCACCCGGTCGGAGAGCGCCTTGGTGTAGCCGATCAGCGCCACGCTGGCGACGAAGCGTCGCAGGTCCCAGGTGAACGGCCCGACGTACGCCTCGTCGAAGTCGTTGACGTTGAACACGAGCTGGCCGGAGCCGTTCATGTACGTGCCGAAGTTCTCCGCGTGCAGGTCACCGTGGATCCACACTCGACTGGTCCGGTCGTCGAGGAAGCGGTCGTCGGCGAAGTCGCCACGCTGGTCGGCGTAGAAGAGGCTGGCACTGCCCCGGTAGAAGGCAAACGGGGAGGCAGCCATTTTGCGAAATTTACGGCGGAAGGCGGCCGGGTCGAGCGCCATCAGCGCACCGAACTCCTGGGCCAGCACCTCGACGATGAAGGCGGAACGTTTCTCCGCGAGGTCGGTCATGAATCCGTACGCTAGCTCCCGGCCGCCACCTCGGCGGCGGATCAGGCGTTCGGCGGGCGTACCGGCGGGGCGGTCAGCGAGGCGGTGGAGCGCGGCATCACGCCGCCACCGGGCGGGAGGTCGCCGGGCGCGGTGTCGGTGGGCGGGGCGAGCGGGTCGGGGCGCGGCACCCCGCCGATGCCGGACTGCTCGGCGGCGATCTTCTCCTGCAGACGGAGGATGCCGTGCAGCAGCGCCTCGGGCCGGGGCGGGCAGCCCGGCACGTAGACGTCGACCGGGATGAGCTGGTCGACACCCTTGGTCACCGAGTACGAGTCCCAGTAGGGGCCGCCGCAGTTGGAGCAGGCGCCGAAGGAGATGACGTACTTGGGCTCGGGCATCTGGTCGTAGAGCCGCTTGATCGCCGGGGCCATCTTGTCGGTGACCGTGCCGGAGACCACCATCAGGTCGGCCTGGCGGGGTCCGTGGGCGAACGGGATGACACCGAGACGCATGAAGTCGTGCCGGGACATGCTTGTCGCGATGAACTCGATGGCGCAGCAGGCCAGCCCGAAGTTGAAGACCCAGAGCGAGTAGCGCCGGCCCCAGTTGAGCACGAACCGGATCGGCTCGCCGAGCACCGCCGGTAGCTGCACGACCGCCCCCTTCCGTTCCTCGACAGTCAACCACAGCCCTTTCGGTAAGGAAGGGCCCCCTGTTAACGCCTGGCGTTGTACAGGGGCCCCTTCTTAACACTGGCGGGTCAGTAGGACGGGCGCTGCAGCAGGCTTACGAACTCGACGAGCAGTCGCTCGCGCAGCGCCGGTGGCGCGGCGTCGAGCAGGGTGTTCACCGGTGCCATCCGCTCCGGCAGCCCGCCGCCCGCGCCGGAGTCCGGCCCGCCGACCGTGCCGAGGCCCAGCCCGGCGGCCAGGCTCGCGACCAGTTCAGCAGTGAGCGCCTCCGGGGAGAGCGCACCGGCCAGCGCGAGTAGTTCCGGTGGCAGGGTGACCGGCCCGGCGACACCGGCCGCGGCGACCGCCTCGGCCAGGTCCGCGGCGAACTCCGCCGCCCGGGGGGCCACCGCCGCGGTCACCGTCAGGTGCACGCTGCGCGGCAGTCCGGCGTACGTGAGCTGGGGTTGGGTGTGCCAGCCCCGGGCCGCCAGCTCGTCGACCAGGACGAACAGGTCGGGCCCGGAGTCGGTGCTGGTGAAGCAGACGACTGTCGACTCCGGCTCGGTGATCAGCCGCAACCCGTCGACCCCGCGTACGGCGTCGGCCAGCACCCGTACGGCGTCGCGGGTCCGCCGGGTCAGCTCCAGGTAGCCGTCGTCGCCGAGGTGTCGCAGGGTGGCGTACGCGGCGGCGATCGGCCCGCCCGAGCGGGTCGAGGAGATCACCGGGTTGATCATCGTGTACCCGGGCCAGTCGGCGTACGCGAAGTACTGCGGTGCCCGCAGCGCCGGATCGCGATGCAGCAGCACCGAGACGCCCTTCGGGGCGTACGCGTACTTGTGCAGGTCCACCGAGATCGAGGTGACGCCGGGTACGGCGAAGTCGAAGGCGGGCACCGGCTCGCCGAGGCGGCGCAGGTACGGCAGGGTCCAGCCGCCGAAGCAGGCGTCAACGTGGCAGCGCACCCCGGCTGCGGCGGCCACCTCGGCGATCTGCGCGACCGGGTCGATGACACCGTGCGCGTACGACGGGGCGGAGCAGACCACCAGGACCGTCTCGGGCCCGATCGCGGCGGCCACGTCGGCGACGGCCGGCCGGAGCGTCTCCGGGTCGATCGGCACCGAATCGATCTCCACCCGCAGGTAGTGCGCCGCCTTGGCGAACGCCGCGTGCGCGCTCGCCGGCACCACGATCCGGGGCCTGTCGATCTCCGGCCGGCCATCCCGAGCCGCCTTCACGGCAAGGATCAGTGACTCGGTGCCCCCACTTGTGACGCTCCCGACCACCTCTGGCGCACTCGTGCCCGGCCCACCGCCGAGCACCCGAGCCGCCGCCCCCACCAGCGCATTCTCCATCGCCAACAGCGACGGAAACGCAGTCGGATCAAGCCCGTTTACATGAGCACTCTCGGCGTAGGCAGCGGCAGCCAACTCATCCAGCCCCGCCACCCCCGGGTCGTACACATAGGCGAACAACCGCCCCCCATGCGTAGGCCGGTCCAGCCCCCGCAACTCCCGTACCTCCCCCAACACCCGCTCCGCCGCCAGACCGCGCGCGGGCAACGCCCCCATACTCTCGTCGATCATGGACTTGTCGTCCCCTCTTCATGCTGGTTTGCGGCTTTTATCCCGACCACAACTCCATGATCGGCGGACAAAGTGGTGGTGGTGGTGGTGAGGAGGGCTTCGGTGAGGTTGTAGGGGCGGAGGAGGAGGGTGGACAGGGCGATGAGGAGGGCAGGGAGGATGGTGAAGCCGAGGAGGACGCCGAGGCGGGCGGTGTCGGACTGGGCGGCGGCGGTGCCGGTGGTGGAGGAGACGTAGCCGGTCAGGGCGAGCACCAGGCCGTAGATGCCGGGGCCCAGCGCCAGGCCGAAGGTCTCCCCCGCGGTCCACAGGCCGGTGAAGACGCCGGCCTGACGGCGGCCGGTGCGGGCGGTGTCGTACGCGATGCAGTCCGGGAGCATGGCCAGCGCGAACACCTGCTGCCCGGCGTACCCGACACCGATCAACGCGACCAGCAGGTAGATCACGGCGGCGGGCAGCAGCGGCGCGGCGACAAGCGCCAGCCCACCGCCGGCCAGGATCAGCGACGCGATCACCAGCCCGGCGAGCTTGCCCAGCCGGGCACCCACCCGCGACCACAGTGGCATCACCACAAGCGCGGGCCCGACGAAGCAGAGGAACAGCAGGGTCGGGCCGGTCTTCGGGTCGCGCAGGATCTGGTCGGCGAAGTACTGCACCCCGGCGAGGATCGTCGCCACCCCGGCGGACTGCACCACGAAGCAGAGCAGCAACGCCCGGAACGGCCGGTTGCGGCCGGCCACCGCGAGTTGGGCCCGCAGGCTCGGCTCGCTCTCGGTGACCACCTGCTGGGGCGCGGACCGGGTGCCCAGGAACGCGCCGACCGCACCGAGCGCGATCAGCGCGGCGACGAAGAGCCCCATCCAGCGGTGTCCGGACAGGCCACCGCCGGCCGCGTCACGGACCAATGGGGCCACCGCACCGGAGACCAGGATGGCAAGCGCCAGCACCGCGATCCGCCAGGTCATCATCCGGGTACGTTCGGCGTAGTCGCTCGTCAACTCGGCCGGCATGGCCACGTACGGCACCTGGAAGAAGGCGAACGCGGTCGCCGTGGCCAGGAAGGCGACGGCGACGTACGCCCCGGCCGCCGACCCGGCACCGAACGGCGCCGCGAAGATCGACCCGAAGAGTACGGCCAGCGCCAGCCCACCGACGAGCAGGTACGGCCGCCGGGCGCCCCAGCGGGAGCGGGTCCGATCGGAGATCCGCCCGGCGACCGGGTTGACCAGCACGTCCCACGCCTTCGGCAGGAGCACCAGCAACGCCGCGACGCCGGCGGCCACGCCGAGCGTGTCGGTCAGGTACGGCAGCAGCAACAGCCCCGGCACGGTGCCGAACGCCCCGGTGGCCAGCGAGCCGAGCGCATAGCCGGCGTGCACCTTGCGGGGCAGGGCCGGTGCGCCGGATCCACTCGGCGGTGCGGTCATGGCGCCGAATGTTACTCACGTTATGGCTCTCGTCACACCCCCTCACCGGGCCGCCAACTGGCAGCTCTCATGTCCACCCGGTCCTGGCGCAGCGGCGTACCCTCGGCGAGCCAGCGCGCCCGCGCCTCGGCAGCGATCCGAGGCGGCATCGCACCGCTGGCGTTGACCACCCGGTGCCATCCGACTTCAGCACCGTGCCGGGCCATGATCGAGCCGACCAGCCG
This sequence comes from Verrucosispora sp. ts21, assembly GCF_002879555.1. Classification (NCBI taxonomy): domain Bacteria; kingdom Bacillati; phylum Actinomycetota; class Actinomycetes; order Micromonosporales; family Micromonosporaceae; genus Micromonospora; species Verrucosispora sp. ts21. The sequence goes on from NZ_PNOZ01000082.1 coordinate 7,214, forward strand.
GGCGGACGTCCGACCCGAACGCTCGGCGAGCGCGTCCGCGACCGCCCCGTACGACATCACCCGACCGGGCGGGATCCGGTCGACCAGTTCCAGCACCGCCTCGACGTACTCGTCTGGTGTCACGACCAGCCAGAGTATGGGAACGCCGACGGGTGGCGCGCCGACGACAGCGCAGAATAGGCGAGTGCGCGACGCAGTCACCACGGCCCGACGGGTCGTCGTCAAGATCGGATCCTCCTCGTTGACCACCGCCACCGGCGGGTTGGACGACGAGCGTCTCGACGCGCTTGTCGACGCGCTCGACACGCGTACCGCCGACGGCCGCGAGGTGGTGCTCGTCTCCTCCGGCGCGATCGCCGCCGGTCTCGCGCCGCTCGGGTTGGCCCGGCGTCCGCGCGACCTGGCCACCCAGCAGGCCGCCGCGAGCGTCGGCCAGGGCCTGCTGATCGGGCGGTACGCCGCCGCGTTCGCGCGGCACGGTCGCACCGTCGGGCAGGTGCTGCTGACCGTCGACGACGTGACCCGACGGGCGCACTACCGCAACGCGTACCGCACCCTACGCAAGCTGCTCGACCTGCGGGCCGTACCGATCGTCAACGAGAACGACACGGTCGCCACCCAGGAGATCCGGTTCGGCGACAACGACCGGCTGGCCGCCCTGGTGGCCGCGCTCGTCGACGCCGACCTGCTGGTGCTGCTTTCCGACGTCGACGCCCTCTGGACGGACAACCCGTCACGCCCCGGCGCACGCCGCATCGCCGAGGTACGCGACGAGTCGGACCTGGCCGGCGTCGACATCGGCGGCGCCGGCCGCTCCGGTGTCGGCACCGGCGGCATGGTGACAAAGGTCGAGGCGGCCCGGATCGCCACCGGATTCGGCATCCCGGTGGTGCTCACCTCCGCCACGCAGGCCGTCGCGGCGCTGGCCGGTGAGCCGGTCGGCACCTTCTTCCACCCCAGCTCCACACGGCCGGCGGCCCGGCTGTTCTGGCTCGCCCACGCGACCTCGCCCCGGGGCCGGTTGCACCTCGACCCCGGTGCGGTCGCCGCCGTCGTCGGCCGACGCAAGTCGCTGCTGCCGGCCGGGATCACCGCGGTGGACGGGGCGTTCACCGCCGGCGACCCTGTCGACCTGGTCGACACCGCCGGTGCCCCGGTCGCCCGAGGACTCGTCAACTACGACGCGGTCGAACTGCCCGGCCTGCTCGGACGCTCCACCTCCGACCTTGCTGCGGCGCTCGGCCCGGCGTACGAACGTGAGGTCGTCCACCGCGACGACCTCGTACTGCTGTAGATGCTGGTAAGGAAGGGCCCCTTATTAACGCCTGGTGTATTACAAGGGCCCCCTCCTAACACTGTGAGGAGCATGGGATGAGCGTGACCGAGCAGGCACGTCGGGCGCGGACCGCAGCGGAGACGTTGGCCGTGACGACGCGTACCGCCAAGGACGCCGCGCTGAACGCGATGGCCGACGCGCTGGTGACGCGTACCCCGGAGATCCTGGCCGCGAACGCCGCGGACCTGGCGGCCGGACGCGAAGCCGGACTGAGCGCGGCCGTGCTGGACCGGCTCGCCCTCGACGAGGGCCGGATGGCCGGCATCGCCGACGCGCTGCGCCAGATGGCCGCGCTGCCCGACCCGGTGGGTGAGGTGGTACGCGGCTCGACCCTGCCCAACGGGCTGGAGCTGCGGCAGATCCGGGTGCCGTTCGGCGTGGTCGGCATCGTCTACGAGGGACGGCCGAACGTCACCGTGGACGCCGCCGGCATCTGCCTGAAGTCCGGTAACGCGGCGCTGCTACGCGGCTCCTCGTCGGCCGCGCACTCCAACGCGGCGCTGGTGGCGGTGCTGCGCGACGCGATCGTCGGTGCCGGCCTGCCCGCGGACGCGGTGCAACTGCTCGACTCCAGCACCCGCGACTCGGTAAAGGAACTGATGCGCGCCCGGGGCCTGGTGGACGTGCTGATCCCGCGCGGCGGGGCGTCGCTGATCCGGGCCGTGGTCGAGGAGTCCACCGTGCCGGTGATCGAGACCGGGGTTGGCAACTGCCACGTCTACGTCGACGCCGCCGCCGACCTGTCGATGGCCGTGTCGATCACCCTGAACGCCAAGACGCAGCGGCTGTCCACCTGCAACACCGCCGAGTCGCTGCTGGTGCACGCGGCAGTCGCCGACGACTTCCTGCCGCCGATGCTGGCCGCCTTCGCCGAGGCCGGCGTGACCGTGCACGGCACCGCCGAGGTGGCCCGGTTCTCCGACACGGTGGTCCCCGCCACCGACGAGGACTTCGGCACCGAATACCTCAGCGCCGACATCTCGGTCGCCGTCGTCGACACGCTCGACGCGGCGGTCGCGCACATCCGGCGGTACGGCAGCGGCCACACCGAAGCCATCGTCACCGACTCGCAGGCCGCCGCCCGAGAGTTCGTGGCCCGCGTCGACTCGGCCGCAGTCATGGTGAACGCCTCGACCCGGTTCACCGACGGCGGCGAGTTCGGCTTCGGCGCCGAGATCGGCATCTCCACCCAGAAGCTGCACGCCCGCGGCCCCATGGGCCTCCCCGAACTAACCAGCACCAAGTACGTGGTAACCGGCACCGGCCACCTCCGCTAACCCCACCCCCCGCCCCCGGCCCCCGGCCCCCGGCCCCGCGATCTTGCACTTTTGGTCGCCAGTTCGCCCCTTTCTAGGGCTTTTGTCGCGACACAAGCTGCAAGATCGACGGGCGGGGTGCGCGGCGCGAGACAGGGACGCGCGGCAGCGCGGGCGGCGGGGATCGCGCGAGGGTGGCGGGACGACGAGGGTGGGGTGGGGTCAGCGGAAGGCGCGGATTACGGCGAGGGTGGTGTGTACGTCGAACTGGTGGCCGTCGTCGCTGGTCCAGCCGCCGTCGGAGCGCTGCGTCTCGGCCAGTCGACGGCGGGCCGCGACCATGGTCCACTCCTGCTCGTCGACGCCGACGCGGCGTAGCGTCGAGGCGAGCCAGGCGGCGTCGGCGGGTGTGGACTGCGGGAGGCGCTCGGCGAGCACCGCCTTGATCCGCGCCGACTCGTAGAACAGTTGCTGGCGGTGCAGCACTGCGGCGGTGAGCCAGCCAGTGGCCAGGAACGACGGCCAACTGCCGTCGGGGTTGAGGTGTGCGGCGAGCGCCTGGCCGGCGGCGTTCACCACGCCGGCGTACGCCCCGCCGACCCGGTGGTCAAGCGGCCCGGCGGCGCGGGCGTCCAGCCCGGCCACGGTGAGCCAGAAGGCCGCGTTGGCGGTGAGGTAGAGCCGCGCCTCGGGATCACCTGGTCGGGCCCACTCGGGGGCGACGTCGGCGAGCGCCTCGTCCTCCTCCCAGCAGCCGTCCCGCCGCTGGGCGGCGGCCAGCCAGTCCAGGGCTCGGCGGGCGGCCGGACGGCTCAGCGCGCCGAGGTCGTCCAGTTCGGCGAGGCGGAAGCAGGTGGCATCGACCGACGCGATCTCGTCACCCCAGGAGGCCGGCCAGCCGCCGCCGAGGGTCTGCCCGACCTCGGCGCTGTCGAGCGTCTCGGGGGATGGCGGCGCGCCGGTGCGCAACCAGGAGAGGCGGGCACGTTCCACCGCGTCTCCGTGTGCCACCACGAATCCGATCGCGGCGTCGATGTCGACCACGGCGGTCAGGCTACCGGCGCGTACCTGATCTCGCCTCGGTGAATCGGGCAGCCGACACCGACCCGACGGCAGGTGTGAGCAGGGCGTTGCGGCTGATGTTAAGAAGGGGCCCCTCCTCTACCGGAGGCGTTAAGAAGGGGCCCTTCCTTACACCTCAGTAAGCCGGGAGGGAGGGGTCGATCTGCTTGATCCAGGAGAGCACGCCGCCCTGCACGTGCACGGCGTCGCGGAATCCGGCCGCCTTGAGCGCGGCCAGCGCCTCGGCGGAGCGGACGCCGGACTTGCAGTGCAGTACGACCTGCTTGTCCTGCGGCAGCTTGGCCAGCGCCTCACCGGAGAGGATCTCGCCCTTGGGGATGAGCGTGGCACCGGGGATGCGGACGATCTCGTACTCGGCCGGCTCCCGCACGTCGACCAGGAAGATGTCCTTGCCGGCGTCCTGCCACTCCTTCAGCTCGGCGGCGGTGATGGTGGAGTCGACCGCCGCCTCCTGGGCCTCGACCGACACCGCGCCGCAGAAGTCCTCGTAGTCCTCCATCAGGTCGGTGAGAGTCGCGTTCTCGCCGCAGAGCACGCAGTTCGGGTCCTTGCGGACCTTGATCTTGCGGTAGCTCATCTCCAGGGCGTCGTAGACCATCAGCCGGCCGACCAGTGGCTCACCGACACCGGCGAGCAGCTTGATCGCCTCGTTGACCTGGATCGAACCGATCGAGGCGCAGAGCACGCCGAGCACGCCACCCTCGGCGCAGGAGGGCACCATGCCGGGCGGCGGGGGCTCCGGGTAGAGGCAGCGGTAGCAGGGGCCGTGCTCGGCCCAGAACACCGACGCCTGGCCATCGAACCGGTAGATCGACCCCCAGACGTACGGCTTGCCGAGCAGCACCGCCGCGTCGTTGACCATGTAGCGGGTGGCGAAGTTGTCCGTACCGTCGACGATCAGGTCGTACTGGGCGAAGATCTCGCGGACGTTGTCCCGGTCCAGCGCGGTGTTGTGGATCTCCACGTTGACCAGGGGGTTGATCTCGCGGATGCTCGCCGCGGCGGATTCGGCCTTGGACCGGCCGATGTCGGAGACGCCGTGGATGATCTGCCGCTGGAGGTTCGACTCGTCGACGGTGTCGAAGTCGATGATGCCCAGGGTGCCGACCCCGGCGGCGGCGAGGTACATCAGGGCGGGGGAACCGAGGCCACCTGCGCCGACACAGAGCACCCGGGCGTTCTTCAGCCGCTTCTGGCCGGTCACCCCGACGTCGGGAATGATCAGGTGACGGGAGTAGCGGCGGATCTCGTCAACGGTCAGCTCGGCGGCGGGTTCGACGAGCGGGGGCAACGACACGGTGAACTCCCCGGAATCGATTGTGGGCAACCGGGCCATTGTTGCTCGCCGACATGGTCGTCGGCCATGAGCGGGGACACGTCGCCCGGCATACGGGAGCGGGAATAACGAACCGTCGGGCGGGTCACGGGACCAGGTCGCCGGCGTACCGCTGGCCGTCGAGGTAGGGCCAGGCGTTGGCCAGGCACCCCACCAGACCGTACGTCTGCTGTTGCATGACCGGCGCCGGGTTACCCGGGCCCGGGCACTGCTCGTGCCACTGACCGAACTCGTGCCCGACCTCGTGGTTGATCACGTAGGCCCGGTAGACCTCCAGCGGCGCCCCGTAGTCCGGCACCGCCTCCAGCCAGCGCGCCAGGTTGATGATCACCTTGCCGGGCAGCCGGCACGAGGTGTAGCCCTCGGTGCTCAGGCCACCCTCGGCACACATCACCTCCGAGGTCACCGGGGTGGCCAGGTAGATGGTGAAGTCGGCACGGTCGAGTTCGGCGACCCGCTGCACCCGCAGGTCACCCGACCCGATCCAGCTGCGCGGGTCGGCGAGCACCGCGTCGACGTCGGCCGCGAATCCGGCCGGATCCTGCCCGGTCTCCTGTTCGACGACCACCCGGTAGCGGGCGACCGGCCCGTCCACCCCGTGCACCGGCGAGTCTTCGCCGGCCACCAGGAACTGTCCGGCACCGGCGGTCGGGTACGCGCTCGGTGGCGGGCCCTGCTCCAGCGCACCCTGTACGGCTCGACCGCGGTCCTCCGAATCCCGCGCCGCCCGGTCGCCGGCCTGCGCCAACCCCACCGTGACGGCGACTGCGAGCAGCATCAGGCCGAGGGGAAGGGCGAGGTCGCGAGGCCGAGCGGGTCGGTGGTCCGGCGGTCGAGGCGGGCCCGCCGGACGCCCATCAAGGGGTGAAGAGGGCATGACCTCATCGTCGCACCCATATCGGGCCTAACCCCTCATAATCGACAGCCGTCAGCTCCGGTGCCCGGTCACAGCGGCGGCCCGGCGTAGCGCCGGCCGTCGAGGTACGGCCAGGGATTCGCGACGCACCCCTTGAGGAAGAGGGTCTGCTGCATCATCACCGGTGCGGGCTTACCCGGCCCCGGGCAGCGCTCGTGCCGGTTGCCCAACTGGTGCCCGACCTCGTGGTTGATCACATAGGTGCGGTAGACCGACAGCGGCACCTTCGCCTCGACGAAGTGCGGCACGGACCGCCGCCACCGTTCCAGGTTGATGATCACCTTTCCGGGTGCCCGGCAGGAGGTGTAGGGGCGTCCGCCGACCCGGATGTCGACCCCACCGGCCGCGCACATCCGGCCCGCAGTCGCCGCAGTGGCCAGGTAGACGGTGAAGTCGTACCGGGACGACGTCTCCACCTGACGCAGCCGCAGCCGTCCGCTGTCCACCCAGCTGCCCGGCCCGGTCAGCGCCACCTGCACCGCCAGCCCGAACTCGGCCGGGTCGACGCCCGCGCCGGACTCCACAGCCACCCGGTACCGCTGAAGCCCACCCGCCCTGCCCAGCACCGGACCGGTCCGCTCGTCGTGGTCGAAGCGGCCCCGCCCGCCCGACGGCACCCGGCCAGGCTGCTGCAACACCGGTGCCGTGGGCGACGGCGTGACCACCGGCGGCTCGGGCGACGACGGCACTGACGACTGCGGTGCTGCGGGCGGTACGACCGCTGCCACCGGCGGCGGGACCGCCTGCACCTCGTCGGCATCGGCCGCACCCGGCAACCAACCCGTACCGCCGGCTACCAGCATCACCCCGGCGCTGACCGCCACCAGCACGGCCAGCCGGGCAGCGATCTTGGGTCGATGACCGGCACGCCCGTCGACACCCTGCCCTGACCACCCTGCGCGACGGGCGTGTCGGCCCGGCTGCCGCCGGTGGCTACGAGGGATGACCATCCCGGTCATCCTGCCAGGTCGGCCCGATTCCTCGCGTCCCCCGTCTCGGTGAGCAGCCCGACCACGGCACGCGCCACCAGGCGCGGCACCTCCAGCTGTGCCACATGGCCGACACCGTCGAGCATCAACAGTCGACTGTCCGGGATCATCCGCGCGGTCTGCGGCGCCACCCGGACGTCGACCAACCGATCCCGGCGGCCACCGACGACAAGGGTCGGTGCCTGCACCGACCGGGCCAGCCGCCACAACGAGTCCGACCCCGGCAGGTACGACCGCAGGAAGCTGTAGACCAACCCACGGAACGTACGCACGTAGGCCGCCGCGTAGTGCGCCTCCTGGTAGCGCACCCGGATCTCCTCCAGTGCCTCCTGCCGGCGCTGATCACTGATCCGGCTGAGGTCGGCCACGCACGCCTCCATCACCTGCCGCGCCATCACCTCCGGCGCCATCTGGCCCAGCCGCCAGGCGACCAGCCGCTCGCCCCGGGGGACAGCCAGCACGGGAAGCATCCGGCCCTGCAACGACCGGCGGAAGTCCAGGAACGGCAGGGCGGGCGAGACCAGGGTCAACGTCCGGACCAGATCCGGTCGCAGCGCGGCCACCCGCACCGAGATCGCCCCACCCAGCGAGTTGCCGAACAGGTGCACCGGCCCCCGGTCGGAGTGCTCGATCCAGCGGATCACCCGCTGTGCGAAGACCGGCAGGGTGTACCGCTGGCCCGGCTCGCTGCGACCGAAGCCGGGCAGGTCGATCGCCTGGCCGTCGAGCCGGTCGGCGAGCAGGCCGGCCAGGTCGGTCCAGTTCTGCGAGGAGCCACCCAGCCCGTGCACGTACAACGCCGGTTCCGCGTCCGGCCGGGTGGCCGGGGTGTCGCGCACGTAGGTGACGGTGCCGTCGAGCCGTACCTGCCGGCCGGGCCAGGGTGGCGGAACCGAGTGGGCGGGCAGCAGCCGGTCGGGCGAGAGGATGGCGGGCTTCACCGTTCCAGTCTGCCCGCGTACCGCTCAGGCCAGCAGGGCCTCCAGCCGCCGATTGACCGCAGCCAGTGTGGCGCGTACCACCGCCTGCCGCGGGTCACCGGCGACCAGCGCCGAACCGGCGAGCTGCTCGACCCACCCGTCACAGACCAGCAGCACCACGACGGTGGCCACCTCACAGTTGCCGAACGGCACCACGGCGGCGTGCTCGACGAAGCACCGTCCCCGCTCGGCGGTGCCGCCGGCGCCGCGCAGCAACTCGTCGATCGACGCCGCGGCGGCGACCGCGCAGAGCCGCAGCACGTAACCGTCCACGGCGGGGCCGGTGGCGTACCCGGCGGCGCTCTGTTCCCCGGCGATCAGCCGGACCTCGACGGTGGCGTCGAGCCCGAAGGTGCTCACCTGCACGTGGTCGAGCACGACCCGGGGGCCGGGGCGACCGCCGGTGTCCAACGGCCGTGACGGCGCAGACTCGGTGGTGGTCAGTTGCCCCCCGGAGAACGACGAGCCGAGCGTCGCCGGACTTCCCGTCGGGCCGGTCTCCTCCACGGTGGCCCGGCCGCGCGGGGGTGCAGGTGCCGGACGGCGACGCCGGAACTGCTCCGTCGCCGGTTCGGTCCGGGCCGCCACGGTCTCCGCACGGGCACCCGCCGGCCGGTTGGTCGGACGCCGAGGATCGCCGGTGGACCGGCCGTCGCCGTCGCCACCCCGGTTGTCGGCGGAACGACGCCGCACCGGCACGGCCGGCACCCCCGGCACGCCGCGCGGCGCGGCGGCCAGCCCCATCCGCTCCTGGAGCAGGCGGGCGACCTGCCGACTCACCTCGGCCGGGTCGGCACCGTCGGCGAGGTCGAGACGCAAGCTGTGGGCACCTGCCTGCGTACGCCGCAACAACGCATCGCGTACGCCGTCGACACCCCGGACAGCATGGATGATCGCGTCGACGTCGAACCCCTCGGGCCGCTCACGCATCGATGCCGGCTCGTCGTCGCGGCGCAGGTGAGTGGCGATCCGGGCGAGTTCCGGCGTTTCGGCAGGTGGCTCCACAGCAGGCGGCTCCGGCACGACGGGCACATCCGGCTCGGCGGGGACGCGCTGCGGCAACACCGCCGACGTGCTGTCCGGCGACCGACCGTTGCCCGGTTCCGCCGACGGTACGGGTTCAGGCGCGGACCGACGTGCCGCGTAGGGCGCCGCGTTCGGCACACCGCTCGTGGCGCGCGTCTGCTCGTGGCGTCCGGTCCCGCCGGCACCGGCACCGGCCAGCGAATCGCCCGCTGTCGTCGTCGGGTCGACAGGTGCCGGACGATTCGGCGTCCGCTCGCTGGACACCGGGCCGAGCCGGAACGGTCGATGGGCGGACAGGTCGCTCGCCCGCTGGGCATCCGAGCCAGCATCGGGATCAGAGGCGTGCCTGGCGTCGGCCGGCCTTGCCTCTCCATCCGACCTGGCCTCTCCAGCCGACCGGGTCTCCCCGACTGGCCTGGGCTCTCCAGCCTGCCTGTGCTCCGCAGCCTGCCGGGGCTCTCCAGTTGGCGGCACTCCAGCCTGCTGTGCCTCCGCAGCCTGCCGGGGCTCGGCAACTGGACTGACATCGGCGAGTCGCCTGGCATCAGCGGCCGACCTGGCATCAGCAGCCGACCTGACATCAGCAGCCGACCTGACATCAGCAGCCGACCTGACGTCGGCGGACGACCTGACGTCGGCGGACGACCTGACGTCGGCGGACGACCTGACGTCGGCGGGCAGCCGGGGATCAGCGGGCGGGCGGTGATCAAAGGGCCGGCGGGCGTCGGCCACCGGCCAGGGCTCCGGGGCGGGCGGCCAGGGTTCTGCGGCGGGCCAGGACTCCGCAGCGGGCCACGGCTCCGGGGCGGGCCTGGGCTCCTCGGCGGGTCTGGGCTCCGGGGCGGACGCGGCCGAGCGGGGCTCGGGGGTGCCCTCCCAGGAGGTCGACGCACTGGCCGGCGGGGCGCTGGCCGGGCCGAGTGCCCAGGGCAGCCGCTCGTCCGTCCGCGGTGGGGCGACCCGGGAACCCCAGGGCGGGCCCTCGTCGGCCGGTGCGGCGCTGACTGGACGGGCCCAGGCTGGACGTTCCTCCGGATCGACGCTCGAAGCCTCCGCCGACCGGTCGTCAGCCGGACGGGGAGCCCACGTCGGCCGTCCCACTGCCGGTGGGGTGCTGGTCGGCGCCACCGCAGCATCCGGCCGGTCCGACCCACCCTGCTCGACCCAGTCGGGCGGGCCCTGCTCGGCCCAGCTGGGCTGGCTCTGCCCGGCCCAGGCGGGGCCCTGTTCAGGTCGATCGGGCGGAGACTGCTGCGCGCCCGCTTCCGGCCGCTGACCGGAAGCGAAGCCGGCCACCTCGTACGGTCGGGGCTGTTCCACGCGTACCGCCTCGTAAGGGCGGGTCGGTTCGGCGCGCACCGGCTCGTACGGCCGGTTCGGCTCGTGGGCCCAGGCCGGGCCGGACGCCTCACGCGAGCGTCGACCGGAGTCGCCCTCGCCGCGCGCCCAGGCCGGCGCCCAGTCGCTGGCCGGACCTCGCCGCGCCCAGTCGGGCTGCGCGGCGTCGGCCGGTGACGGCTCGGTCGGCCAGGACGCGCCGGTTTCGCTCGGTGACTGGTCGCCGGGAGCGACGGGGTCGGAGGACGCCCACCGGGGATCTGCACTCGACGCGGACCCGAGGTGCTCGTCCCAGCCGTGCGAAGGCCGGCTCGACTCGTCCGCACTGCGCTCGGCGGTCGGCGCGTGCAGGCCGGGCGGCATCTCGAAGCCCGACGCGGCGGTACCGACCGGCGGCACCTGCACAGCCGGCGGCGCCGAGGTCGGCAGGCCACCGGTCGGCGGCGCAGAGATCGGCACACTGCTCATCGGCGGCGCGGAGGCAGGCACAGTGCCAGCCGGTGGCGCGGAGGTCGGCAGGCCGCTGGTCGGCGGCGCGGACGTCGGCAGGCTGCCGACCGGCGGCGCGGGGCGCTCACTGGCTGGTACGGGACGCGGTGCCGGCAGGACGAGGCGCTCGTGCCCGGGATCGTGTCCGGAATCACGTGACCCGGGCGGGGCGCTCACTGGAGCGTGCCAGTCGGCCGAAGGATCATCTGAACCGTGGTGCACACCGTTGACCTGCTGACCGTTGACCCGCTCCGAGTGCTGCGGCTGCGTCGGCTCGCCTGCGGGGGCGGGAAGGTCGGCATAGCGTGACGACGCGGTGGACCACCCGGTCGGCGGCGGAATCACCCGCCAACGTTCCCCGGTCTCCTGGGAGGCCTCCGCGTTCCAGGACCAGTCACCGGTCGGTGGAGCCCACCCGTTGCCGGAACGGACCAGGTCATCCCGCTGACCCGTACCGTCGCCGTGTTCTCCCGGGGTGGCGGCACCGGGCTGTCCTGCTTCACTCACCGCGCGCTCCTTGGTCGCCCCCGCTGAGGCTACCGTGTGGCGACAGTGGCGATAAGTTACAGCGGCGGGCCAATTCCGCAAGGGGCCACCCAGGCCCCGGCCGGTTTGGGGGATATGCCGGCCCGTACAACATTCTCGGAGGTTCCCATGACCGCTGTGGGGAACGGCGCCCAGACCGCCGGCCGACCCACGCGCCTACCTCGTTCGGCGCGCCGCAAGCAGCTGCTCGCCGCAGCTCAGGAGGTGTTCGTCGCGCAGGGCTACCACGCCGCTGCAATGGACGACATCGCCGAGCGGGCGGGAGTCTCCAAGCCGGTGCTGTACCAGCACTTCCCGGGAAAGATGGAGCTGTACCTGGCCCTGCTCGACACGCACTGTGACGCCATCGTCGCCAAGGTGCATGACGCGATGGCCAGCACCACCGACAACAAGGAGCGGGTCGGCGCGTCGGTGCGGGCCTACTTCGACTTCGTCGACCACGAGAGCGAAGCCTTCCGGCTGGTCTTCGAATCCGACCTACGCAACGACCCGGCCGTACGGCAGCGGGTCGAACGGGTCGAGCAGGGCTGCATCGCGGCGATCACCGACACCATCATCTCCGACACCGGGGTCAGCCGCGCCCACGCCGAACTGCTCGCCTCCGGCCTGGTCGGTGCCGCCGAGACCGCGGCACAGTTCTGGCTGGCCGGGGGCCGCCAGGTGCCCAAGGCCGAGGCCGAGGCACTTGTGGCCGCGCTCTCCTGGCGGGGCATCGCCAGCTTTCCGCTGCAAGGTGAGTCAACCTGAACTACCGCCTTGTGATCGGATAGCCTTCGCAGGGCGGCCATTTCGCCCGACGGAGGAGGCACAGTGGAGGTCAAGATCGGCGTGCAGTACGCGCCGCGCGAGCTGGTCCTGGAGAGCGCGCAGTCGCCGGCCGAGATCGAGCGGATCGTGACCGACGCCATCGCCAGGGGCGAGGGCACTCTGTCCCTGACCGACGAGAAGGGCCGGCGGATCATCGTGCCGGTCAGCAAGGTCGCCTACGTGGAGATCGCCGAGGCGTCTCCCCGAGCGGTGGGTTTCACCGTCCGCTGACGGTCAGTTGTTGAGTCCGGCGGCGGCCATCCGCGCGGTGTGCGAGTCGGTCAGCCGCCGGATCAATGCGGCCACGTCCACCTGGTCGCCCTGAGCGATCAAGGCGGTGAGCGCCCCACGATCGGCGGCGGCGACCCGCCCCGCCTGCGAGAGCGCCTCACCGACCAGGCGCCGCGCCCACATCGACAGCCGACCGGCCACCTTCGGGTCGGTCGAGATGGCGAGGCGGATCTCGGTGGCGGCGAACTGGGCGTACCGCGAATCGTGCAACACGTCGAGCACGAGTTGGCGCTCCGGCTCGTGCAGCGCACCGGCGATGTGGCGGAGGAAATCGTCGGTGATGGCGTCGCCGACGTACGCCTTCGTGACCGCTTCGGCCCAGTCGTGCGGCACTGTCGAATCGTGGTACGCCTGAAGCGGTTCGACGTACGGTGCCATCGCGTCGTCGGGTCGTACGCCCAGCGCAGTGAGTCGGTCCGCGAGGCGTCGGTAGTTCCCGATCTCGGCGGCGGCCATTTCGCTCAACGCGGCCCGGCGCCGCAGATCCGGCGCAAGGCGGGCGTCGGCCGCCATTCGTTCGAAGGCGAGCAGTTCGCCGAGGGCCACCAGGCCGAGGAGATCGACCACCGCGGATTCGGGCGCAGTCGGGACGGACACCCGCGCAGGTTACCGCCCGCGGGGGGCGCAACGGGACGCCCGACTCGGCGTCACCACCGCCCCGGTGTGGTCGACAGACCCCGCTAGCTGGTGATACACATCACATATGACCCCGCCCGGTGACGCTTGCCGGTTCGGAATCAGGACGGCGTAAGGGCCGTTCAGGTAGCATGGAGGAGTTGCCGTAGGCGCCGATCCGGCCGGAGTCGCAGTCGATCGAGGATGGCTCCCATCCCGAGTGACGGTCGATTCCGAGTCGAAGTCCGACCCACGGCGCGCGTGCGGCCCGGTCCGCTCGGCTTTCTGCCGCCGACCGTGTGGCCCGCGCCAAACCGAACGCGCCCTGAGGACATGACGGGGCGCACCCACGAGAGGGCACCCCCAAATCCATATGAGTGAGCTGACTCAAGACCTCACCGACGGCCAGGAACTGGCCCCCACCGCCCCGGTCCGACCGGAGGCACCGACCTTCGCCGAGCTCGGCGCCCGCGCCGAGACCGTCGACGCGCTGGCCGCGGCCGGCATCACCCGCGCCTTCGCCATCCAGGAGTACGCGCTGCCGATCGCGCTGCGCGGCGCCGACCTGATCGGGCAGGCACCGACGGGCACCGGCAAGACCCTCGGCTTCGGCGTACCGCTGCTGGAGCGGGTCTTCGCGCCCGGCGAGGGCAGCGGCGACGGCCTGCCCCAGGCGCTGGTCGTGGTACCGACCCGCGAGCTGGGCATCCAGGTCGCCAAGGACATCGCGGCCGCCGGCCGCACCCGGGGCGTACGCGTGCTGCCGATCTACGGCGGCGTGGCGTACGAGCCGCAGGTCGAGGCGCTGCGCAAGGGCGTCGAGATCCTCGTCGGCACGCCGGGCCGACTGCTCGACCTCGCCAAGCAGAAGCACCTGCGCCTGAACGGCATCCGTGCGCTGGTGCTGGACGAGGCCGACCGCATGCTCGACCTGGGCTTCCTCGACGACGTCGAGCGGATCCTGGCGATGCTGCCCGAGGACCGGCAGACCATGCTGTTCTCGGCCACCATGCCCGATCCGATCGTGACGCTGTCCCGGCGGTTCCTGCGCCACCCGATCACGATCCACGCCGGGCACACCGCCGAGACCGGCCCGTCCCCGCAGACCGAGCAACTGGTCTACCGCACCCACTCGATGAACAAGGTCGAGATCGTCGCCCGGATCCTCCAGGCGGAGAGCCGCGGCCTGACGATGATCTTCACGCGGACCAAGCGCGCCGCCGACCGGGTCGCCGAGGATCTCGACTTCCGCGGCTTCGCCGTCGCCGCCGTACACGGTGACCTCGGCCAGGGTGCCCGCGAGCGGGCCCTGCGGGCCTTCCGCGCCGGGAAGATCGACACCCTGGTCGCCACCGACGTCGCGGCCCGGGGCATCGACGTCACCGGCGTCACCCACGTGATCAACTACGACTGCCCGGAAGACCAGGACACCTACACCCACCGCATCGGCCGCACCGGCCGCGCGGGCGCGAGCGGTGTCGCGGTGACCTTCGTCGACTGGGACGACATGCCGCGCTGGCGGATCATCGACAAGACCCTCGGGCTGGACATGCCCGAACCGCAGGAGACGTACCACACCTCCCCGCACCTCTACACCGACCTGCACATCCCGACCGACGTGACCGGCACCCTGCCGACCGCCGAGCGCACCCGCGCCGGGCTGTCCGCCGAGGTCGAGGAGGACCTGGGCGGCGGCCGGTCACGCCGAAGCGAACCGCGCGGCGGACGCCGTCGGGAGCGTGGACGCGGTGAGAGTCGCGAACGCGGTGAGAATCGCGGTGAGGGTCGCGACCGTGGTGCAGGCCGCGCACGCCAGGACGGCGACGTCGACCCGGTGACCACCGAGTCCGCCGACCCGACCGGCGAGGGCAGCAGCCGTACCCCCCGCCGTCGCCGTCGCCGCCGCGCCGGCGAGGTCGTCACTGGCACCGACGCCGCCACCTCGGCCGCTGACGCAGCCACGGAGACCAGCGCCGGCACCGAGAGCGCCACCGGCGAGGCCTCGCGCCCCCGTCGCCGCCGGCGCCGCCGTGGCGTCGCATCCACCGCCGGTACGGCAGCCGAAGCAACCGACTGACCGACCCGTACCCGTCGCCGCACCGCCCCTGTCGGGCGGTGCGGCCTTTTTGCCCCCGCCCTCCTGCGACTTGCCTCAGCTCCAAGGCGATGCGCGCGTCGGTGTCCCCCGAGCTCGTGCAGGCCCGGGGCGGGGGGCGGTGGGCCAGCAGGGAAGATGAGGTTATGCCCGAACCGTTGGACGTTGCTTTGGCCGAGGTCCGCTCGATGTTGCTCGGTGCCGGGTTGACCCGAGCCGTAGCCGCCGGTCGACGGCGTGGTCAACGTCCTTCGGTGGTCCGGGCGGAGCTGCGGCCGGTCGCGCTCAAGGTCGGCTCTCGGTTGCAGATTGTCACTTCCGACGGAGCGCGGCCGTACACCCGCAATGTGGCGCCGGGTCCGGAGTCGGACTCGGCGATCGAGGCGCTGTTGGCCGAGCCTTTCGGCAACTGGCATGTCGAGACCATCGACCTCACGCTGCAACTACGGGTCACCAAGTCGGGCGAGGCGCAGGTGCACCGCAAGCGGACGGCACCGCCGGTCCAGGCCGACGGCGACCAGCCTGCCGCACAGCAGCAGGCCGCCACCACGACCCAACACCAGCAGACCGGTACGACACACGGCCAACAACCAGCCGGCACGACAGAACGCCAGCAGCAAGCCGCCAGCACGACACAGCGCCAGCAACAGGCCGGGGCGACAGAACGCCAGCAGCAGGAATCGGCGTCCCAGCAGCCGGCTGTCGCGGTGCCGGGTGGGCATGACCGGGCCAAGGCGTACCTGCTCGATCCGGGGGACCCGATCTTCGCGGAGATCGGCGGTTCGGCAGCCAAGCGGCGGCAGGTGGACGCCTTCCTGCGGGCGCTGGCTGCCACGTTGCCCGGTGAGCTGACCGGGCCGCTGCGGGTGATCGATCTCGGCTGCGGCAACGCGTACCTGACCTTCGCCGCGTACCGGTACCTGTCGCAGCGTGGTCTGCAGGTGGAACTGGTCGGTGTGGACGTACGCGAGGATCAGCGCCGCCGTAACACCGAGTTGGCCGAGCGGCTCGGCTGGGCCGATCGGGTGCGTTTCGTCGCCGGCACTATTGCCGACGCCGTCGTCGAGCCGGCGCCTGATCTCGTACTCGCGCTGCATGCTTGCGACACCGCCACCGACGAGGCGCTGGCGCGGGCGGTGCGGTGGGGGGCGCGGTGGGTACTTGCCGCACCGTGTTGCCATCACGACGTGGCGGCGCAGCTTCGTGCCGGTGGGACGCCGGCGCCGTACGGGCTGCTGACCCGGCAGGGCATCCTGCGGGAGCGTTTCGCGGACGTCCTCACCGACGCGCTGCGTGCCGCGCTGCTGCGGCTGCACGGCTACCGGGCCGAGGTGGTCGAGTTCGTCGATTCCGCGCATACTCCGCGTAACCTGCTCATCCGGGCCCGGCGTACGGGTGCCGCCCCGACCCGCGATCAACAGGCGGAATACCGACAGTTGGTCGATCAGTGGCGTGTCGCACCCCGGCTGGAGACCCTGCTCAGTCAGGATCCTGTGGATCGTTAGGCGGCTACGGGTCCCGCCACCGAGACCACTCGGTCGGTCAGTCAATTGTTTCCTGCTTCTCCCGTACTACTCTCGAAGAACGCACCGTCAGGTGCCGGTCGGGAGGGAAGACCCACCGGATGGGTTCGGCAGAAATATCGCCACAGATGGCGTTTGCGCGCTTCGTGCGCCGGGCTATCGACGACGCCCGCGAGGAACGTGGGTGGACCGTCACGGACCTGGCCGCGCACACCGGAGTCGGTCGTTCCACCGTCTTTCGCTGGCTGGCCGGCGACTGGCAGGACTACCCGGAGCTGGCCAAGGTACGCGGCTTCTGCGCCGCCCTGGACCTGCCGGTCACGGCAGCATTCCGCGCGCTCGGCCTGCCGGACACCGGCTCAGGGCCGGTGCGACTGGGCAGCGAGGGCCCGGTCGAGGCGGACGTCCGGGTGATCCTTCAACGGCTGGCGGATCCGACCGTGCCGGCCGAGGAGAAGCACCACATCCGTGACCTGCTGCGCTACCTCGCCCGCCGCCCGATCCGCCGCGCCGGCTGACGTACGCACCAGCCGCCGACCGTTCCCCTGCCCTGCGGGTCAGCGCACCAGCACGGTGAACTCGGCGGTGCGCACCACACCGCCGGTGGCGAAGTCCAGGTAGAGGCGGTAACGCCCCGGCCCGGGCGTGGTCAGCCAGAACTGGATCGCACCGTCCACAAGCTCCGGCTCCGGGTGCACGTGCAGATAGCCGAGGTCACCCTCGCGCAGCGCGACCAGGTGGCCGAACGTCCCGAGATAATGCTCCAGGGTCGGGCTGCTGCCGTCCGTGTCGGTGACCCGGAAGCTGACCGGCACGGTGAGGCCGGGCTCCGGGCTGCCCTGGTAACCCACGGTCAACCCGTCGACGGTGGTGCTGGGCGCAGGCTCGGGAAGGGCGCGTGGCGCGTACGCCCCGGGTGCGACCAGGTCCACGCCGAGGGTCGTCGCGGTCTGCCGGCCGTCGTCGGCGAGGGCCGTGAAGTCGGCGTACGCCCGCCAGATGCCCGGCTGCGGCAGGGTCAGCGGCACCGACCAGGTGCCGTCGGCCGCCATGGTCGGGTGCAGGTGCTGGTAGCCGCTCAGGTCACGGCGTACCACGATCACGTGCATCGGCTTGTCGTGCACCACCGCGAACCGGGTCACCGGTCGACGTTGCCCGTCCTGGATGCGGAAGCGCAGCTCACCGGCCTGCCCGGCGGTGAATTCGGCGGCCAGCGGTACGAGGGTGTAGCCGGCACGGCTGACTGCCAGGCCGCCCGCCTCGGTCGCCTCCGCCTGCCCCGCCTCGTGCGAGTGGGCACCGGTTCCCGGCGCGTGGGTGTGGCCGGTCAGCGCGCTGTCCAGTGGCCCGCTCGCCGCCACCGCCCCGCCGCTGTTGATCCGACCGAGCCCGAACCCGAGCAGTACGGCCAGCACCAGGCCACCGACCACAAGCGCCAGCCGGACCGTCCCCCCGTCGGGTGCCGCCGCAGCCGGGTCACCGTCACCGACAGCCACCACAGACTCCGGCAGATCCCCCTGCTCAGCCCGCTTCTCGTCCCCCCGCACCGACCCGAGCACGCACGTTCTCCCTCCCGCTCCCCACCCACCGTAACCACC
>NZ_PNOZ01000083.1:0-25360 GCF_002879555.1 Verrucosispora sp. ts21
CAGGCCGGGGCGGTGGCCGCCGAGGCCGGTGCGGCGACGCCGGTCAAGCTGCCCGCCGCGCCGTCGGCCGGGCGCGGCGCGGGCCTGCGTGCCGGCTGGCTGGTGGTACGCGCCCAGCCCGCCGCCCGGCTCGGTGTCGCCGCCGTGGCGGTCGGCCACCTGGTGATGGTGGCGGTGATGGCGATGGCCCCGGTGCACCTGCGGGACCACTATCCCGTCGAGGATGTGCTTCCGGTGGTCGGACTGGTGCTCAGCCTGCACATCGCCGGCATGTACGCGTTGGCGCCGGTGGTCGGCTGGCTGGCCGACCGGCTCGGCCGGCGCGGGGTCATCCTGGGCGGGGTCGGCATGCTGCTGGCTGCCTGCGCGGTCGCCGGCACCGCCGGGCACAGCACTGTCCGGCTCGCCGTCGGGCTGGTGCTGCTCGGGCTGGGCTGGTCGGCGACCATGGTGGCCGGTTCCACCCTGCTGTCGGAGTCGGTGCCGGACGCGATCCGTCCCCACGCGCAGGGCCTGTCCGACCTGCTGATGGGGCTGGCCGGCGCGCTGGCCGGGGCGGTCAGCGGGTTTGTCATGCAGTGGGCGGGCTATCCGGTGCTGAGCCTGCTCGCCGCGGTCGCGGTGGCGCCGCTGCTGGCGCTAGCGTTGCGTCCGGTGCGGCCGGGCGCACCGGACGAGGAGGGTCGGGCAAAGTGCGGCTGACCGATTTCTGGACGCGACTGGAGGAGGCGTTCGGGCCGGGCTACGCGGCCAGTATCGCCAGCGATCAGGTGCTGTCGCAGCTCGGTGGGCGCACCATCGAGCAGGCCTTCGCCGACGGTGAGCAGACGCACGTGGTGTGGCGTGCGGTGGTCGCCGCCTACCCCGACCGGGTGCCGACCCGGCTACGCTGAGCAGTCGATTCGTTACTTCCGCGTGTCTCTTGCCGACTCGTACACCTGTTCGGCTATTGTCCACAGGCAGGTGCTCGTCCACAGGCCACGGCAGGTCGGCTGGTTTTCTGTCGGACCCAGCGCCTAGCGTGTGTCGCGTGACGCGAAGCTCAGGAAAGACGCCGGCGAAGGCAGGGGTGGCAACGATGGCGGCAGGGCCTGACCGGGAGAAGGCGCTCGACCTTGCTCTCGCTCAGATCGACAAGCAGTTCGGCAAGGGCTCGGTGATGAGGCTGGGGGAGCGGCCGGTCGTGCAGACCGCGATCATCCCCACCGGCTCCATCGCGCTCGACGTCGCGCTCGGCGTGGGCGGTCTGCCCCGCGGGCGGGTCATCGAGATCTACGGCCCGGAGAGCAGCGGTAAGACCACGGTCGCTCTGCACGCGGTGGCCAACGCCCAGCGCAACGGCGGCATCGCCGCCTTCATCGACGCCGAGCACGCGCTCGACCCGGAGTACGCCAAGGCCCTCGGCGTCGACACCGACGCCCTGCTGGTCTCCCAGCCGGACACCGGTGAGCAGGCGCTGGAGATCGCGGACATGCTGGTCCGCTCCGGCGCGCTGGACATCATCGTCATCGACTCGGTCGCCGCGCTGGTGCCGCGCGCCGAGATCGAGGGTGAGATGGGCGACAGCCACGTGGGTCTGCAGGCCCGGCTGATGAGCCAGGCGCTGCGGAAGATCACCGGTGTGCTCAACAACACCGGCACCACCGCGATCTTCATCAACCAGCTCCGCGAGAAGATCGGGGTCATGTTCGGGTGCATGTCGTACTCGACCAGGGTCACTCTCGCCGACGGCACGCAGGAGAAGATCGGCAAGATCGTCAACCAGCGGCTGGACGTCGAGGTCCTCTCCTACAACCCGGACACCGACCGGGTGGAGCCGAAACGGATCACCAACTGGTTCAACAACGGCCCGGCGGAACAGTTCCTCCAGTTCACCGTCGCCAAGTCGGGCGGAAACGGTCGCGCCCAGTTCGCTGCCACCGCCAACCACCTGGTGCGTACGCCGGGCGGCTGGCGGGAGGCGGGTGAGCTGATCGCCGGTGACCGGGTGATGCTCGCCGAGACTCGGCGGCTCAGCGAGCAGCAGTGGCAGGTCGTGCTCGGCTCGCTGATGGGTGACGGTGCCCTGTCGCCGAACCGCCAGGACCGCAACGGCGTTCGATTCCGCCTCGGCCACGGCGAGCAGCAGGTCGACTACCTCGACTGGAAGGTCTCGCTGCTGGGCAACATCAGCCACTCCCGGCGCACCGACAGCCGGGGCGCTGCTTTCGTCGACTTCACGCCGCTGTCCGAGCTGGGCGAGTTGCGTCGTGCGGTCTACCTGGGCGACGGCAAGAAGCACCTGAGCTGGGATTACCTCAAGGCGCTCACTCCGTTGGCTCTCGCGGTGTGGTACATGGACGATGGCTGCTTCACGCTCCGGTCCAAGGGGGTGCAGGCGCGTACGGCTGGTGGCTCCGGCCGGATCGAGATCTGCGTCGAGGCGATGGCGGAGGGCAGTCGGGAACGCCTGGTGGAGCATCTGCGTGACGCGTACGGCATGGACGTGAAGCTGGTGTCCCGGGGCGCACGCCAGACGGCGTCGATCATCTTCACCACCGAGGCGTCAGCGAAGTTCCAGGAACTGATCGCTCCGTACGTGCCTGCCGCGATGGAGTCCAAGCTGCTGCCGCGCTTCCGGGGGCAGTGCGTCGTCGAGCCGCAGTTCGTCCCGGAAGAAATCATGCCGGTGCCGGCTCGGATCATCGATGTACGGGTCAAGCCGAAGACCCGTTCGATGAACCGGTTCGACATCGAGGTGGAGGGCAACCACAACTACTTCGTCGACGGGGTCATGGTGCACAACAGCCCCGAGACGACCACGGGTGGTCGGGCGTTGAAGTTCTACGCCTCGGTCCGGCTCGACGTGCGGCGCATCGAGAGCCTGAAGGACGGCACCGACGTGGTCGGTAACCGTACCCGGGTCAAGGTCGTGAAGAACAAGGTCGCCTCTCCGTTCAAGCAGGCCGAGTTCGACATCATGTACGGCAAGGGCATCTCCCGTGAGGGTTCGCTGATCGACGTCGGTGTCGAGCAGGCGATCATCCGGAAGTCCGGTGCCTGGTACACCTACGAGGGCGACCAGCTCGGCCAGGGCAAGGAGAAGGCCCGCGAGTTCCTCCGGGAGAACCCGGACGTGGCCGCCGAGATCGAGAAGAAGATCCTGGAGAAGCTCGGCGTCGGGGTGGGCGCGGGCGATGCCGCCGGTGGCCCGGAGCTGCCGCCGGTCGACTTCTGATCTGATCAGTGGCTGGACGACGTGCCCGCACGGGGCGGGGCTGGGACGCCAGTCCGCCCCGCACGGGCGATCCCACACCGCGTCCGCGCCGGGGCCGCCGCACGTCCGGTGACGAGTCCACACCGGGCCCCGGTGCCGTCGGGCGGGCCGACGCCGACCAGGCGACTGACACCCCCCGGGACGAGGCCGAGGTAGCCCGGGAGATCTGCCTGCGGCAGCTTGCGGTCCGCCCTCGGACCCGTGCCGAGTTGGCCACGGCGATGGCCCGGCGGGGCATCTCCGAGGAGACCGCCGACGCGGTGCTCGACCGTTACGACGAGGTCGGCATCATCGACGACGCCGCGTTCGCCCGAGCCTGGGTGAGCAGCCGGCACGCCGGTCGTGGGCTGGCGCGTCGGGCGTTGGCCAACGAGCTACGGCAACGTGGAGTGGACGGTGACACAGCCAGCGCGGCGCTGGAGGAGTTGGACGAGAGCACCGAGGCGGAGACGGCCCGTGCGCTTGTCGACCGCAAGCTGCGTACCGCCCGTGGTGAGCCGGACGCGGTGTTCCGGCGGCTGGTCGGCATGCTGGCCCGCAAGGGTTACCCGCCGGGGGTGGCGATTCGGGCCGTGAAGGACGCACTCGCGGCGCAGAGCGCCGAGGCGGCCGAGTTCGCCGAGCAGATCGACGCCGACGCCCTCGCTGATACCGAGGGGTGATCGCCGACCGGCTTGGTCGAGAGGAGGTGCGAGGTGTTGCTGGCCTGCCTCAACGGTGACCGTGGTCGTGACTCCCACCCTGACGTGCCGTTGAGCCCGACCGAGTTGGCGGCCGACGCGGCCCGGTGTGCCGGGCTCGGTGTCGGTGCGGTGCACGTCCACCCGCGTACCGCCGACGGGGTTGAGTCGTTGCGTCCGGCGGACATCGCCGACGCGGTCGTGGCGATCCGTGCCGCGGTGCCGGGACTGCCGGTGGGGGTGAGCACCGGGGCGTGGATCGAACCGGATCCGCTCGCCCGGGCGGCGGCGGTCGGTGCCTGGACGGTGCTGCCCGACTTCGCCTCGGTCAACGCGCACGAGCCGGGGGCGGAGGCGGTCGCGCGGGCGCTGCACGAGCGGGGCGTGATGGTGGAGGCCGGGCTCTGGACGGTGCCGGCGGTCGAGGCGTACCGCGGATGGCGGGTGCCGGTCGGTCGGGTGCTTGTGGAATGCATGGCGCCGTCGTCCGAGTCTGCCCTGGCCGAAGCGGCGGCTATGCTCGACGCGCTCGCGCCGTCGGGGCACGGTGGGCACCTCGATGCCGGTCTCGACACCGGGTCACCGGTGTTGTTGCACGCCGAGGGTGCCGGCGTCTGGGTGGTGTTGGCGGAGGCGGTCCGGCGAGGCCTGGACACCCGCATCGGGCTGGAGGACACGCTCCGGCTGCCCGACGGGTCGCTCGCGCGGGACAATGCCGCTCTGGTGGCCGCTGCCGTGGCGTTGGGTGCCGGTTGACCGTGCGGTAGGCGGCGGCAGCGCGGCCCCAACGGGCAGTCGAACGTCGCGATTGTCCGCAGCCGCCCGACTCGTCATCAGCGCAGAGTCACTGTGCAACTTCTCTCCGTCCGGGTGGTTTGATCATGACTTCTTGACCGGACGCCGTCAGAGACCTAGCCTCGCCATAAAGGCTCACATTGCCCGACCAAGCGCAGGCTAAGCGCACAACATAGATCGCGTAACAGAACAGCATCACTTTGGCCAGCAGGAACGGCCACTGACGCCAGCTCCGGACAGGCCGGTCCGGGGCCGAGGCGACAACTGCACCTGGCCTGCCGACGGTTCGAGGGACACCGTCGGCGGGGAGAGCTATCCACGGCCTGCGCTCCGGTCGGGCGTCCAGAGCCGTAGGAACACGCCCACCGGCGGATTCCTACGGCGCGACGTTCAGGGGAGGCGCGCCATGGCGAGGCGACAGAGGTTCACCGGGTGGCCAGCATGAGCGAGCGTTGCGAACCGGCCGGCGCCGACTCCGGCGCTGCCGACGAGGGTGAGCAGAGCTCAGGGCACCCGGAACCGGCGTTTCGAGGGTGTGCCGAGTCGAGCCGTCGGGCGGTTCGGCGGAGCGGAGTGCCGGCATGAGGGCGCTGGACGTCGTACT
Organism: Verrucosispora sp. ts21; assembly: GCF_002879555.1. Lineage (NCBI taxonomy): Bacteria > Bacillati > Actinomycetota > Actinomycetes > Micromonosporales > Micromonosporaceae > Micromonospora > Verrucosispora sp. ts21. The sequence goes on from NZ_PNOZ01000083.1 coordinate 5,336, forward strand.
TCTGATCGTCGTGTTGGTGTTGACCCTGGTGGTGCTCGCCGCGGCGGTCTTCGGGGCACGGGTGCTGCGCGGGTTGCAGACGCGGCCGGCACCGGAGGATCCGGCGTACATCGCGGAGAAGGATCGCCAGGAGCAGTCGCTGGCCGCGTTGCGGACGGCTGCCGACGAGGCGAACAGCACGATCGACGTCGCGAAGTCCGCCGCGGCTGCGGCCCGCACCGAGGCGGCGGCGGCCAAGGCGGAGGCGAAGGCGGCCCGGGCGGAGGCCCGTCGGGTCCTCGACGACGCCCGCGCCGAGGCGGACACCGTGCTCGAACGGGCGCACAAGCAGGCCGAGGCCGATGCCGAGCAGTTGCGGACCGCAGCCCGGCGCAGCGGCGAGCGGGAGGTGGCGGTGCTCGCCGCGACAACCCGGGAGCAGGCGGCCGAGGTGGAGCGGCGGGCGGCCCGGATGGACGAGCGGGAGCGGATGCACACCGAGGAGGTGGAGCGGCTGGCCGAGCGGGAACGGCAGCTGACCGCCGCCAGTGCCGCGCTCGCCGCCCGGGAGGCGGCCCTGGGTGCCCGGGAGAAGGAGCTGGCCGAGGCGGAGAGCCAGCGGCGTCGGGAGTTGGAGCGGGTCGCGGGGTTGACCGCCGACAGCGCGCGGGCCGAGCTGGTGGAGGCGATCGAGGGCCAGGCCAAGCGGGAGGCCGCGCTGCTGGTACGGGAGATCGAGTCGGATGCCCGGTCCACCGCGGAGCAGCGGGCCCGACACATCGTGGTCGACGCGATCCAGCGGGTGGCAAGTGAGCAGACCGCGGAGAGCGTGGTCAGCGTGCTGCATCTGCCGGGTGACGAGATGAAGGGGCGGATCATCGGCCGGGAAGGCCGCAACATCCGCGCCTTCGAGTCGGTGACCGGGGTCAACCTGATCATCGACGACACCCCGGAGGCGGTGCTGCTCTCCTGCTTCGACCCGGTGCGCCGCGAGGTGGGTCGGTTGACGTTGGAGAAGCTGGTGCTGGACGGGCGGATCCACCCGCACCGGATCGAGGAGGTGCACGACCTGGCCCGGCAGGAGGTGGACCAGCTGTGCCAGCGGGCCGCCGAGGACGCCCTGGTCGAGGTCGGCATCACCGAGATCCACCCGGAGCTGGTCACCCTCCTGGGCCGGTTGCGCTACCGCACGTCGTACGGGCAGAACGTGCTCAAGCATCTGGTGGAGACCGCGCACATCGCCGGCATCATGGCCGCCGAGTTGCGCCTCGACGTGCCGTTGATCAAGCGGTCGGCGTTCCTGCACGACATCGGCAAGGCGCTCACCCACGAGGTGGAGGGCAGCCACGCCATCATCGGTGCCGACGTGGCCCGCAAGTACGGCGAGAGTGAGGACGTGGTGCACGCCATCGAGGCGCACCACAACGAGGTGCCGCCGCAGACCGTCGAGGCGGTGCTGACCCAGGCGTCGGACGCCTGTTCGGGCGGCCGGCCGGGGGCGCGGCGGGAGAGCCTGGAGGCGTACGTCAAGCGGCTGGAGCGGATCGAGGAGATCGCGGCCGGCAAGCTCGGCGTGGAGAAGGTCTTCGCCATGCAGGCGGGCCGCGAGATCCGGGTGATGGTCAAGCCCGACGACGTCGACGACATCGGCGCGGCGGTGCTGGCCCGGGACGTGGCCAAGCAGATCGAGGAGGAGCTGACCTATCCCGGTCAGATCCGGGTGACCGTGGTCCGCGAGTCCCGGGTCACCGAGATCGCCCGCTGACGGAGGATCCAACCGGGACGGCGGGGATGAACCGTGCCGTCCCGGTTGGGTCCTCCACTCAGCCTCTTCAGAACGGCCGCTGACGCTCCTGCAACGCCTTGGCCGCGCTTCGACGACGGGCGCGTTGTGTCATCGCTGTAGTGCCTGCACCGGAGGGATGCGGGCGGCCCGAGCCGCCGGGACGAGGCCCGCCAGTAGACCGGCGATGGTGCTGGCCGTGCAGGCGAACAAGGCGGACCGGATCTCGACGGCTGGTGTCCAGCCGTTGACGACGGACACGATTGAGATGGTCAGCACGCCGAGCAGGGCACCGACTGCTCCACCCAGCCCGCCCAACACAGTGGTTTCCAGGACCAACTGACCGAAGATGTGGCGTCGCCGCGCTCCGACTGCCCGTCGCAGACCTATCTCTCCCGTGCGCTGTGCTACGCCACTTGTCGCAGCGTTACCGATCGAAATGGTGCCCATCAGCAGGGCAACGCCGCTGATCAACAGCGTCGTCCTGGTGGTGCTGCCCTCGATCTCCTGGCGCAGTGTGCGCGGATCCGGCGGCGCAACGGCTCTCAACTCGGCCGGCGCTTCTGGGCGGAGAGCCAGCGGTGCCTGCCTGCCGATGAGTTGCGCCGCGCCGGGCGACGTCTCCACCAGCACGTCCCTCTTTGCCGGCTGGCTGGCGCCGGATTGATCGAGGCGTTCCGCCGCCGAGTACGGCACGATGGCCGCAGCCATGGCCTCCGGTCTGCGTTCGACGTCGTGAAAGATCCCGACCACGGTATGGGCCTGATCGGCCACGAAAACCGCGACGCCGGTCCGATGGATTCCGAGTTGGCGTGCCACCGTGGTGGAGAGCATGACCACCGGTGTGGCATGGCGTTCGTGGAACTCGCCGAAGCTTCTTCCCACGGTCAGCCGGGGTGCCATTACCTGCAACGCCGACGGGTCCGCGCCGATCACGGGTACGCCCGTCGATGATTGCCGAAGGTCGATCATCCGACGCATGGGACGCTCCCCGAGACTGACCCGCCGTCCGGCGGACACGACGCCGTTGAGCCGGGTGAGTCGACCAATGGCCGCATCCTGAAGCCACCCGTCCGTCGTCGCCTGGTCTTCCGGTTCGACCAGGACCTCGGTGGCTCGCCGCAGATCAAAGGCGGTGGAAACCTGCTGGTTGAGCGTGGAGCCGAGACCGAGGCTGGCCACGAACGCAGCCGCGCCGAGGATCGTGCCAACGACCGTTACGAGTGATCGGCCGGGGTTGCTGAGTACGGAGACAGATGCCTCCCGGAACAGATCGCGGATGTCCAGCCGGGACCGTTCGATCCCTAGGCGCCCGATCTCGTCGCGTTCCTTGCGCCGTCTCGTCCTCACGTCTCGTCCACGACACCGTCGGTGACACGAAGCCGGCGGCGGGCCTCCGATGCGACCTGCGAGTCGTGGGTCACCACGATCAGGGTCAGCCCGTCCTGATTGAGTTGCCGCAACACGGCGAGAACCGCAGCGGTGTTCGTGGTGTCGAGGTTGCCGGTCGGTTCGTCGCAGAAGAGGACTCGGGGGCGTGCCGCGACCGCGCGGGCGATCGCTACCCGTTGCTTCTCGCCACCGGAAAGCTGGCGGGGGTCGGCGTGCATGCGATGGGACAGGCCCATACGCTCCAACGCCTCGGTCGCCATCGACCGCCGTTGCCGCCGCGTGTGCGGTCCGTACAGCATCCCAAGCTCGACGTTTTCCACAGCCGTGCGTCCGGGGAGCAGGTGGAATGCTTGGAAGACGAATCCGAAGAGCTGGCCACGGATGGCGCCGAGGGTGGCGGGCCCGCAGTCCGCCGTCTCCATCCCGCCGATCAGGTAGGAGCCGGCCGTGGGTACGTCGAGCAGGCCGACAAGGTTGAGCAGTGTCGACTTGCCGGACCCGGAGGGGCCGGTGATCGAGATGTAGTCGCCCTGCTCGACACGCAGGTTTGTGGCGCGCAGCGCATGAACGGGCTGGCCGTCCTGGTAGGTGCGCGAGACGTTGCGGAGAACCAGCATGGATCAGCCACCCGCCGTCTGCTCGCCGACCAGCACTGCGGCACCGGCGGCGACTGGCGGCGGGATCGGTTCCCGGAGTTCGACCCAGCCGCCCGCGATGTGTCCCGTCACCACCGTGACGTCGGTTGTCGCGTCGCCCCCGTCCACGAGTGTGACGAACATCGAGCCGTCGGGGCGGGAGTAGATGGCCGACACCGGTACGGCCAGCACCTCCTCAGCGGCGGAAGTCCGGACATCCAGCCGTACCGACCGGTTCGCAGATCCGGTCATCGGCACCTCGGTGAACTGCAGCCGTATCTCTATGCCGGTCTGGCCGTCGGGGCTCGACATCGCCTGGTCGCTGACCTCACTGACGCTCGCCTTCGTACGCGTCTCACCAAGCTCGTCGATGACGTCGACCTGTTGGCCGGGCCGAATGAGTGCTGCTTGATCCACAGCCGCGGTGGCGACGATGACAGGCGCTTGGCCGTCAAGTTCGACTATCGGCGTTTTGGGGTCTGCCAAGGTCTGTCCGACCCGCACATGAACCTTGCTGACACGACGGCCCGTCCGGTCGATCACGACTACGGCGGACTGCGGCATCTGCACGGCACGTGACTGCCCGGAAGGCCGATCTTCCTGCGCTGAGCCCAGCCGGTAGCCGCGGTCACGGTAGAACTTCGCCAGCTGCCGCAGAGTCGCGCCATCGAGCACCCCGGACGTCGGCGCGGAATAGCCAGTACGGCGCAGCGCCCGCTGGACCTCCACGACGTCCGGTCCCTGGGCGCCGGCGGTGAGGTCGCGGTAGAGCGGGAACCGGAGTGCCAGGGCGAACAGCGGCTCCCCGGAGCGCTCAAGCAGTACCTGCCCCTCCCGTATCCGGTCGCCCTTGCGCACGGGCACCTTCGTCACCACGCTGCTCGGGCCCATCGCGGCGGGCGGAGCGAGCACCCGCACACTCGCCCCCGGCTGGACACGCCCCCGAAGCACGACCGGCTCGACCAGCTTGCGCCGTTCCACCACCGCCGTCACCAGCGAAGGCGAAGGCGGCGCGGCGTCGGCAGCCAGTTGGTTCGGCGACCGCAGGGCCGGACCGACCAGAACCGCGCCGGCGGTGACCAGCAGGACAGCAGCCAGAAAGAGCACGACAAGGCGGACGGCGCGCCGTCGTCGAATGACGAGGGCGTCGACGGGGATCACGGGGCGCCGATCAGTTCGGCGGCCTGCTTCGCGATGCGCGTAACCTGCGGGTTCAGCTCCAGGAAAGAGGACTCGTACTTGTCGACGAGTTCCCGTTGGACCTCAACCGCTGTCTGAAGTTGCAGTTTGTCGATGCCGGTCTGCTGCCGGCATTCGAACCAGGCGACCGCGAGGGCGCTTTCCACCGGACCGGCCTGATACTGGGTCGCAGGCACCGCAGGCCCCACCTCGACAGTTCCAGGTACCTGCTTGGGCTGCCACCGATCCAGGCCTTCAGCGGCATCTACACCGACGGGAACACCGAAGAGTCCCGGGTTCGGCGTCTGGAGGAACTCCTGTTCGCTCCTCGGCCGGTGGCCCTTGTCGTCAAGGCAGGACAGCAGCTTCTGCCATGCCGAGACGCCCATCCGCTCATTGATGGTCCGCGAGAGGGGTTGGCTCAGCTTGTTTCCCAGGTCGAAGTAGCCGTAATACACATTCTTGGCGTCATCCGAAAGGGCTTTCCAGGCGTCATCAGTGCAGCTGTCGTAGGCTCTGTCATAATTCGGATCGAAGCTGACGACCGAAGGTGGTGCCGACAGCGAGTCTCGGCCAAAACCAACTCGTTTTGCCTCTTCGACTGAAGTGGGACCGAAGGTGCGGGCTGTGATGATCAGATGCCGGAACGGATTCCGAGGTTGTCCCAGCATGACGTTCAGGTTCTGTGGATAACCGGCCTTGGCCAGGCATTTGTTTCGAACCTTCAGCTGCGCGTAGTCGATCTGCCCGATCTCTTCGCCCAGGAAGAGTGAGAAAGGATGGTCCGAGCTTGCCGCCGACATATCTGCGGGCGGATCTTCCGCGGAACTTGAGCATGCCGTGGCGAACGACGATATGGTGATGAGAGCGACCAGCCACCCGGCACTCGTGCGCCTGCGAACTTTCACTTGATCCCCTCGAAAAATGACCACTTCCTGTGCGTCGGCGGGCACGCCGTTTCGGCGTGCCCGCCGATGGACGATCAGGCGCAGCGCTTGTGCGAGTTGTTACGAGGACTGATGGCGGCCCGGAAGTCGCGCGGGAAGGTGGTGTACGGGGTGGCGTAGTTCGCCAGGTCGTACACGGTGACGGCGCAGGTGGTGTCCCTGTTCCAGAGGCCCTCTGCGTCGTCCTTGATCACGAAAGCGGGGTACAGATCCGGGATGTTCGACCAGTAGTCGTTTCCGTGGTTCGAGTCGTTGTACCAGAAGTGCCGTTGGTACGAGCTGGTGGAGAAATTGTCGTAGATCCACTGGAAACAGATCTCGCCCTTGTTGCAGGCGGCCTTCGAATCGCCTCTGTCGGCTTGCGCCGGTGCGGCGGCAATTGCCACTGCGGCGGCACCTGTCATGGCGGCGGCGATGATCTGGCGTACTCGCATGCACTCTCCTCGAACGTCGAGGGGCCGCGCGGAATTGTGGCAGGAGCGTATGCGTCGCACCTGAACCGTTGAGCCCCCGTTGGTTGCGCTCCGGAAATATGCGGAACGCCCCGAGCGTCGAGGTGACCGAGGCATGCACAATCCGGTGGCGCAAAATTGCCAGCACGGAGCCTCAAGCAGGCTGAAAGCAGCAGCAGTCGCTGCTGGCTGAAACTGTAAGAATCCCCGTGTGGTCCCAGTTCGGGGGAACCTGAACCCCGTTGGGACATATGAATGATGGCCGATTTCCCGTCGCTTGGCAAGGTCGGCGGCAGGCTGCTCTACTTCGATCTGGTCGTTTTTGGTGCTTATCGGCGGAGGGGCGGTGAAGTCGACTGCGACATCGAGCCATGCGAACGTCAGGTCTCGGGGAGAAGCAACCCCCTGTGGGCCGCCGGGGCACCCCCGCCATCAGGGACGCGGCCACAGACGAACAAGCGGGGCCGGCCCATCTGGGCCGGCCCCGCTTCGGGTATGTCGACTTCGGCTCAGCCCTGCGGCTCGACGACTGTGGAGCTGGCAGTGCCGGCGCGCTGCCGTGGCACCCGCACCCGACGGGTGCCGGTGCGCCGCTCCAGCCAACCGGCGAACCAGGTGAGGATGGAGTTGATGATGATGTAGATGACCGCGATCACCATGGCTGCCGGGATGATGTTGCCGTAGTTGGCGGCGAGGTCGTTGACGCCGCGCTGGAGCAACTCGGGGTAGGCCACGATGTAGCCGAGCGCGGTGTCCTTGAGCAGCACCACCAGCTGGCTGACGATGATCGGCAGCATGGCCCGGGCCGCTTGCGGGATCAGGATCAGCTGCATGACCTGGGTCTTGCGCATGCCGATCGCGTACGCCGCCTCGGACTGCCCGCCGGGCAGGGACCGGATGCCGGCCCGGAACGCCTCGGCCAGCACCGACCCGTTGTAGAGGGTCAGACCGATCACCACTGACCAGAACGCGGTCACCGGCTGCTTGATGACGTACGGCAGGCCGTAGAAGACGAAGAAGATCATCAGCAGCAGCGGTACGGCCCGGAAGAACTCCACGACCGCGCCGGCGGGGATGCTGATCCACTTGTGCTCGGAAAGCCGCCCGACGGCGAAGATGATGCCGAAGGCGAGCGAGAGCAGCATGCCGACCCCGGCCGCCTTCAGGGTGGCCCACAAGCCCGGCAGGATGAACTGCGTCCACGTCTTCGGCTCGGCGAAGGGCTTCCAGAGCCACCCTTCCCATTGGTTCGCCTGGTCGAACTTGCTGTAGATCCAGTAGACCAGCCCGACCAGGGCGACACCGAAGATCACGCTCAGGACGGTGTTGCGAACCTTGGCGCGGGGTCCCGGGTGGTCGTAGAGGACGCTGCTGGTGCTCATCAGCGCTTCACCGCCAGACGGTTGGCCAGCCAGCCGAAGAAGTAGCCGGTGGGAATGAGGATCGCGGCGAACGTGCCGGCGAAGACCAGGAAGATCGGGATGACCGCGTCACCGTTGAAGTTGATCAGGTCCTTCATGACACTGGAGGACTCCATCAGCCCGATCGTGCCGACGATTGTGGCGTTCTTGCAGAGCGCGATCAGGATGCTGCCGAACGGCGCGATCACCGAACGCGCGGCCTGCGGCAACACCACGATCCGCAGGGTCTGTGCGAAGGTCAGCCCGATCGCGCGGGCCGCCTCGGCCTGCCCGGTCGGCACCGTGTTGATGCCGGAACGGACCGCCTCGCAGACGAACGCCGCGGTGTAGGTCGACAGGCCGATGACCCCGAGCCAGTAGATGTTCAGGAAGAGATCCTGCGACAGGCTCAGCCCGAGGGTGACGAACAGACCGAAATAGCAGAAGAAGATGACCAGGGTCAGCGGGGTGTTGCGGAAGATGTTGACCCAGGCTGCACCGAAGCCGCGCAGCACGGGTACGGGGGAGACCCGCATCGCGGCCAACAGCACGCCGAGCACCAGCGCGCCGACGGCGGACGCGCCGGTCAGCTTGAGGATCCAGAGGAAGCTCGACAGGAACGCGTCGAAGTTCTTCGGATCAGAGAATACGTGCATGCTTCGGCTCCCGGGGCACGTGTCGGCGGCCGGTGACAGGCCGGAGCCGGCACCCACTCAGGATGCCGGCTCCGGTACCGGTCATGCGCCGCAGTGGGTCAGCTTGGTGGTGTCCAGCTCGGGCGCGGGGGTGCCGCTCTTGCCCAGGGTGGCGTCCCAGGCAGCCTTGTAGCTGCCGTCGGCGGCGGCGGCCTTGAGGATCTCGTTGACCTTCTCGCAGCCGGTGGTGTCGTCCTTCTTCAGGCCGATGCCGTACGGCTCGTCCGAGAAGGTGCTGCCGACGACCTTGAACTTGCCGGCGTACTGGTCCTGCGCGGCGTAGCCGGCGAGGATGATGTCGTCGGTGGTCACGGCGTCAACCTGGCCACCGTCGAGCAGCGGCAGGCACTTGGAGTACGAGTCGAACTGCTGCAGCCGAGCGTCCGGGTAGTTCTCCTGGATCCGCTTGGCCGGGGTCGAGCCGCTGACCGAGCAGACCGTCTTGCCGGCCAGCTGGTCCGGGCCGGTCAGGGTGGAGTCGGACTTGACCAGCAGGTCCTGGCCGGCGATGTAGTACGGGCCAGCGAAGTTGATCTTCTGCTTGCGCTCGTCGTTGATGGTGTAGGTGGCCACCACCAGGTCGACGGTGCCCTGCTCGATGAAGGGCTCACGGTTGGCCGACACGGTGGTCTTCCACTCGATGTTGCCCGCGTCGACGCCGAGGCCCTTCGCGATGATCTTGCCGATCTCGATGTCGAAGCCCTCGTACTGGCTACCGGTCTGCAGGCCCAGGCCCGGCTGGTCGGCCTTGACGCCGATGACCAGCTTCTTCTGGCTCTCGGCCTTGCCGACGATGCCGGTGGCGCCGGAGCCGCTGCCGGCCTCGTCGCTGTCGCCGCCGCAGGCGGCCATGGTGACCGCAAGACCGGCAGCAGCGGCGATTGCCGCCATACGCTTCATTCGCATTTGTTCTCCTTCTGGAACGGGAGCCTGCCGGGCCACGGCACACTCCGCTACGGGGGGCCTTTAGTGCGTGAGGATTTTGGAGAGGAAGTCCTTGGCGCGCTCGCTGCGCGGGTTGGCGAAGAACTCCGCCGGGGCCGCGTCCTCGACGAGCTTGCCGTCGGCCATGAAGATGACCCGGTTGGCGGCGTGCCGCGCGAAGCCCATCTCGTGGGTGACCACGACCATGGTCATGCCGTCACGGGCGAGCGAGGTCATGACGTCCAGCACCTCGCCGACCATCTCCGGGTCCAAGGCGCTGGTGGGCTCGTCGAAGAGCATCGCCTTGGGCTGCATGGCCAGCGCCCGGGCGATCGCGGCACGCTGCTGCTGACCGCCGGAGAGCTGGGCCGGGAACTTGTCGGCCTGGTTGGCGATGCCCACCCGGTCGAGCAGGGCGAGACCTCGCTCACGGGCCGCGGCCGGCTTCTCCTTGCGCACCTTGACCGGGCCCAGAGTGACGTTCTCCAGGATCGTCTTGTGCGCGAAAAGGTTGAAGGACTGGAACACCATGCCGACCTCGCTGCGCAGCTTGGCCAGTGCCTTGCCCTCCGCAGGCAGCTTCTGCCCGTCGAAGGTGATGGTGCCCGAGTTGATCGGCTCAAGTCGGTTGATCGTGCGGCACAGGGTCGACTTGCCGGAGCCGGACGGGCCGATCACCACGACCACTTCGCCACGACCCACCGACAGTGAGACGTCGTCCAGCACGTGCAGCGGCCCGAACCACTTGTTGACCGAGTCGAGCACGATGAGCGGTTCGCCCGTCGCCACGTCGTCCACCGTCCCCCTCGTTACTTTCGGGGTCGGTCGACCCCTGGATGACGGCCACTGTAGGCGGGGTGACGTGGCTGAACACAACTCAGATGGTCACGGAGCGGTAACACCGTGGCGGATCGCGTCCCGGCGTCCGAAATTGCCCGCTCCGGGTGGCGTCACGGGCCGGTGATGTAGATCATGTGAGGGTGGCCGAGCAGGTGCGATTGACCAGGTACGCCCGGGGTGGCGGATGCGCGTGCAAGATCCCGCCGGGCGAGTTGGAGGCGATGGTGGCCGGTCTCGGCCCCGCCGCCGGCTCCGCGGATCTGCTGGTCGGGCTGGAGCACGGCGACGACGCCGCCGTGGTCCGGCTCGACGAGCGGACAGGCATCGTGAGCACCGCGGACTTCTTCACCCCGGTGGTCGACGACGCCTACGACTGGGGCCGGATCGCCGCGACCAACGCGCTGTCGGACGTGTACGCGATGGGTGGCGAGCCGCTCGTCGCACTCAACCTGCTCTGCTGGCCACGGGAGGTGCTCCCGCTGGAACTGGCGCGGGAGGTGCTGCGGGGTGGGCTGGACGTCGCCCGCGCCGCCGGCTGCCACCTGGCCGGTGGGCACAGCGTCGACGACGACGGTCCGAAGTACGGCCTGGCCGTCACCGGGCTGGTCCGCCCCGACGAGCTGATCACCCTCGACGCCGGGCGGGCCGGACTGCCCCTGTCGCTGACCAAGCCGCTCGGTGTCGGCGTCCTCAACACCCGGCACAAGAACACCGGTGAGAGCTTCCCCGAGGCGGTCGCGGCCATGACCACGCTGAACCGGGAGGCGGCCCGGGCGGCGGTCGCGGCCGGAGTGCGGTGCGGAACCGATGTGACCGGATTCGGTCTGCTCGGCCATGCCTCGAAGCTGGCCCGCGCCAGCGAGCTGACGGTGGCCATCGACATCGACCGGGTGCCCTACCTGGCCGGTGCCCGGGAGGCCGCCCGGGACGGGTACGTCAGCGGTGGCTCGCGCCGCAACCTGGAGTGGGTCACGCCGTGGACCGACCTGGCCGCGGCCGGGGAGATCGACCGGTTGTTGCTGGCCGACGCGCAGACCTCGGGCGGTCTGCTGGTGGCCGGCGAGATTCCCGGCGCACCCGTGATCGGTGAGCTCCTGCCCCGCGGCGACCACCTGGTCGTCCTGCGCTAGCCCGAGGTCCGGTCGCCACCCACCCGGTCGCCCTGCCCCCGAGTGTCGTCGGCGTCGGCAGCGGTCTGGTCACCCTGCGCCCGAGGTGCCGACGTCGGCGCTGGCAGCGGTCTGGTCGAACTGCGCGCGAGGTGCCGGCGTCGGCGCTGGCGCGCGGCGAGCCGTGCGGGGGAGCGGGCACGATACCCGATAAACTGTCACCTTCCCGCTACCCACAGCGATGTGCTGCGGGGAAATTTGCCCAGAATGGTCACAGACCGGTAACTTGCCCCCGCCTGGGGGCAAATGCCCCGCACCATCGTGGGTAGGGCCCGATCCCGAGGCCCGTCGGACGAGCACAGCGAGGAGGCGGCATGACCGAGCTGTGGAACTGGAGAATCGACCAGGTACGACCGGTGGAGGTCTACCCGGCACTGGCCGATGCGCTCGGTCGGGTGGTGATGCCCCTGGCCGTCGCCGACCCGGTGCGGCTGCCCACGTACGCGGTGGTCTGCGATGTCTGGCAGGCGCCAGGGGAGTTCGCCACGATCGTGGACTGCTACGGCGTGCCCGACGGCCTGCCCGAGCTGCCCAGCATCGCGGCCCTGGCCCGGCTGCTGGACCGCAACTGCCTGGTGCGCGACGACACGCTCGACGAGACCCGGCACCTGCTTGTCGCGCCGGACGGCAGCATCCGCCCGGTGCACTTCGACGTGCAGGAGACCGACGACGGCGAGGTGCTCAGCAACCGGCGGCTGTGCACCGAGGCCGACCCGCGCTGCCGAGGCTGGTCACGCTGCCACCGGTCCCGCTGGGCCCCCGACTCGGTGAACCCCGCCCTCGCCGCCGCCTGAGCACATCACGGGGCCTGAGCGTTAACAGGGGCCCCTTGCTCTACCGCAGGCGTTAACAAGGTGCCCTTCCTTACCGGCCGCGGACGACGAGGTCGTCGAGGAGGGTGCGGGTGGCGGCGGCGACGGCGGTCACCGCGGCGTCGAACGCGGCGGCGTTGTGCGCCGCCGGCGCGCGGAAACCGGAGATCTTCCGCACGTACTGCAACGCCGCGGCCTCCACGTCCGCGTCGGTGACCTCCGGGGTGTACGGCTCACGCAGGGTCTTGATGCTTCGGCACACGGCTCCTCCTCGTTCCGTCCGATCACAGGGCGCCGGATACGCTGTGCACGTCATGACTACCGCAGCGGCGGGCGGCCCGCGCACCTATCAGGTGCGCACCTACGGCTGCCAGATGAACGTCCACGACTCCGAGCGCATCTCCGGGCTGCTGGAGCAGGCCGGCTACGTCCGTGCGGGCGAGAGCGACGACTCCCCGGACGTGGTGGTGTTCAACACCTGCGCGGTCCGGGAGAACGCCGACAACCGCCTGTACGGCAACCTCGGTCATCTGCGTCCCGTCAAGGACCGGCATCCGGGGATGCAGATCGCGGTCGGTGGCTGCCTGGCCCAGAAGGACCGGGGCGACATCGTCCGCAAGGCGCCCTGGGTGGACGTCGTCTTCGGCACGCACAACATCGGTTCACTGCCGGTGCTGCTGGAGCGGGCCCGGCACAACACCGCCGCCGAGGTGGAGATCCTCGAATCCCTCGACGTCTTCCCGAGCACCCTGCCCACCCGCCGCGAGTCGACGTACGCCGGCTGGGTGTCGATCTCGGTGGGCTGCAACAACACCTGCACGTTCTGCATCGTGCCCGCTCTGCGCGGCAAGGAGAAGGACCGCCGCCCCGGCGATATCCTCAGCGAGGTACGCGCCCTGGTCGACGAAGGCGTGCTGGAGGTGACCCTGCTCGGGCAGAACGTCAACTCCTACGGCGTGGAGTTCGGCGACCGGTACGCCTTCGGCAAGCTGCTGCGCGCCTGCGGGGACATCGACGGGCTGGAGCGGGTGCGGTTCACCAGCCCGCACCCGAAGGACTTCACCGATGACGTGATCGCGGCGATGGCCGAGACGCCGAACGTCTGCCACTCGCTGCACATGCCGTTGCAGTCCGGCTCCGACGACGTGCTGCGCGCGATGCGCCGGTCGTACCGGGCCGAGCGCTACCTGGGCATCATCGACAAGGTCCGCGCGGCGATGCCCGACGCCGCCATCACCACCGACATCATCGTCGGGTTCCCCGGCGAGACCGAGGCGGACTTCGAGCGCACCCTGGACGTGGTCCGGGCGGCCCGGTTCTCCTCCGCCTTCACCTTCCAGTACTCGAAGCGCCCCGGCACGCCGGCCGCGACCATGGACGGTCAGCTGCCCAAACAGGTCGTGCAGGAGCGTTACGAGCGGTTGATCGCCTGCGTCGAGGAGATCACCTGGGCGGAGAACAAGAAGCTGGTCGGCGAGGCGGTCGAGGTCCTGGTCGCCGTCGGCGAGGGCCGCAAGGACGAGCGCACCGGGCGGCTGTCCGGGCGGGCCCGCGACGGGCGTCTCGTGCACTTCGACGCCGGGTCGTACGCCGGGGCGATCCGTCCGGGCGACATCGTGCACACCGTGGTCACCTACGCCGCACCGCATCATCTCAACGCCGACGGGGAGCCGCTGTCGCACCGACGTACCCGCGCCGGCGACGCGGCCGAGGCGGGGCGTACTGCGCGTACCCCCGGGGTGTTGCTCGGCCTGCCCACCATCGGCGCGCCGGCCGCGGCGCCCGAGCCGACGACGGGCTGCGCCGTCTCGCACTGAGCCGGTCGTTCAACCCGCTGAGCCGGGCCGACCGGGTCTGATCGAGCCGGTCGGGGCCCGGCGAACCGGACCCCGACCGTCGTACGGTCAGACCGAGATCCGTCCGGCGCCCGCGCCGCCCGTCACGATCGACTTCACGCTGCTCGCACCGTCCAGGGTGTAGCCGTACGGGATGCCGGCCACGCTGCCGCCGGACTGCCCGCTGCCCGAGTTGACGAAGTGGTTGTTGCGGGCCACCAGGGAACCCGGCCCGGAATCGCCCTCACCCCGGTGGAACGGGTCCGGGGTGTTCTCGAAGTAGTTGCCCTCGACCAGCACGCCGGCATTCATCGTGGACGCCACGCCGTAGCCGCGCACGTTGCTGTAGAAGTTGTTGTAGACGTGCACCGGGTTGCCGAAGCGGACCCGCGGGTTGCGCTGGTTGCTGCCGTCGAACCAGTTGTGGTGGTAGGTGACCCGCAGCTTGCCGGTGTCCTGGCTGCCGTTGCTGTCGCTGTGCCCGAGCAGCATCGCCTTGTCGTGGCTGAAGATCCGGTTCCAGGACACGGTGATGAAGTCCGACCCGCGCTTGATGTCGACCGCACCGTCGTAGCCGCTGCTGAAGGTGTTGTGGTCGACCCAGATGTTGGTGGCCGACTGCTCGATGTTGATCGCGTCGTCGCCCCAGTTCCGGAAGGTCAGGTTCCGGATGATCACGTTGCGGTCGCCGTTGATGGTGAAACCGCAGCCGACGATCGTGGCGCCGGCGTTGCCGAGGATGGTCTTGTTGGACCGTACCCGCAGCATCCCCGAGCAGTTGATGGTGCCGGAGACCCGGATCACCGCCGCGCTGCTGGAGTTCAACGCGCTGGTAAGCGCCGAGGCGCTGGTGACCGTGGTGGTGCCGGCGCTGCCGCCGCCGGTGGTGCCGCCGTTCTGGGTGGCCCAGCCGACCAGCCCGGTCTGCGGTGCCGGGTTGGGCGGGGGAGTGGTGCCGCCGCCACCCAGCCGGATCAGCTGCCAGCGCTGGTTCGCGCCGTCGAGATCCGCGTACTGCGAGACGACGCCCCCGTCAGCGGTGGACCACTGCCACACTTCCAGGGCCTTGCTGCTGTGCCGGTTGACGAACCGTACGTCGCCGTTGGCGGAGTCCGCGAGCCGCCAGTGCTGCTTGGTGTCGCTGCTCGCGGTGACCTGGGTGACCTGCACGCCGTCGTTGGAGTTCGGGACGGCGACGACCTTGCCGGAGTGCCGGTTGCGCAGCTGGTAGTAGCCGTTGCCCACGTTGACGAACTGGAACTGCTGGTTGTTGCCGTCGGTACGGGTGAACTGCCGGATCTCACCGCCGTCGGCAGTGGACCAGTTCCACAGGTCCATCGCCTTGCCGCTGTTGCGGTTGACGAACACGTACTGAGCGCTGGTGTCCACGGTGGCCGCCGAAGCAGGGCTCACCGCCACCGCGACGACCGCCGCGGGCAGTGCGACAGCCGTTGCGGCCAGCACCGCCAGTCGCCGGGTCAGGCGACGTGTGACGCTTGCAAGCACGGTCAATCTCCTCATCCTCTGGGTACGCGGAACGGGTCGGACGACGCGCGTCAGGGCGTCACGGACGGGCTGCCGGCACCGGCAAGGTCCGTGACGCGAGTGGCCGCGGCGACCATGGATGGTGGTGGAGCGCTGCGGCGTACGCCTGGATGCGTCGTCGGCGTGCGGTCGGCAGGAGTACGCCCCGACATCGGAGGCTGCCGTGCCCAGCGGCAGCGATGCCGGTGACGGACGCAGAATCTGCGCCCTGCCGTCGGATGAACTGGTCGAAAACCGGCTCCCGTGCCCACCCCGTAGGGGCAACCGCTTTCCTCAGATAATCACAGATCGACGTCGATGTAAATGTCGAACGTTAACATCGCCGTGACCAGCGGCAATAGAGACGGAAAGCCCCCGGTTCCAGCCGGAACCGGGGGCTTTCGACAGGTTCAGCTCAGCCGGCCTGCTCCGCCAGCTGAAGGAACTGACGCTTGGAGGCGAGCGCCTGCTCGGCCTCCTTGATCCGCCGGTTGTCGCCGGCGGCCTGAGCCCGGGCCAACCGCTCCTCGGCCTCGGCGACCTGGGCCCGCATCTGGGCCAGCAGCGGGTTGTCCTCACGGCTGGTCCGACGCCACGCCGAGTCCATCACCTCGCGGACCTTCTCGTCGACGGCGCGCAGCCGGCGCTCCAGCCCGGCAGCCGCCTCACGCGGTACCCGACCGGCCTCGTGCCACTGCGCCTGAATGTCGCGCAGCTTGGCCTGAGCGCCCTTGGGGTCACCGTCGATGTCGAGCGCCTCCGCCTCGGCGAGCAGCGCCTGCTTGCGTTCCAGGTTGGCGCGCTGCTCGTTGTCCCGCGCCGAGAAGACCTCGCTGCGCCGGGTGAAGAAGGCGTCCTGCGCGGCCCGGAACTTCTCCCAGAGCCGCTGCTCGGCCTCCTTGGAGGCGCGCGGCGCGGCCTTCCACTGGTTCATCAGGTCCTTCAGCTGGTTGGCAGCCGAAGCCCATTCGGTGGAGTCGGAGACCTTCTCGGCCTCGGCGACCAGCTCTTCCTTGATCGTCTGCGCCTGCTTGCGCTGCGCGTCCAGGGAAGCGAAGTGCGCACCCCGACGACGGGTGAAGCCGTCACGGGCGGCGGCGAACCGCTTCCACAGCTCACCGTCGGTCTTCTTGTCGACCCCCCGGATGGTCTTCCACTCGTCGAGGATCTCCTTGAGCCGGTCGCCCGCGGTCTTCCAGCCGGTCGACTCGGCGGCGAGCTTCTCCGCCTCCTCCACAAGTGCGGTCTTGCGGGCCAACGCCTCGCTGCGGGCCGCCTCCTTGGCGGCCTTGGCCTCGCCGGCCTTCTCCTCGGCCACCGTGGCGAGCCGGTCCAGCCGCGCGGCCAGCGCGTCGATGTCGCCGACCACGTGCGCGTCGGCCAGCGAAGCGCGAATCCGTCGTACGGTGGCCAGTGAATGGTTGGCGTCCGCGGCACCGGAGTTGAGCCGTGCCTCAGTCAGGTTCACCTCGGTCACCAGGTCGGCGAAGCGGCGGGCGAAGTGTGCCAGCCCCTCCTCCGGTGCTCCCGCCTGCCAGGATCCGACCACCCGCTCGCCTTCGGCGGTCTTGACGTAAACGGTGCCGTCCGCGTCCACCCGTCCGAAGGCAGTCCAGTCGCTCATGTGCCCATCCTCGTTCTCCCGGTGCCCCCTGGGAGAACTCTCTCCCGGGCACCGCCACGGCGCAGCCAAGTTTCTCCGGGCATTGTCACAGGTACGCCCCGGTGCGCGTCGAGCGCCTATCGCCGACCGTGACCATACGGTGTCCTAGGCGCTCCCCGGCATCATCCGGACCGGCGAGCCGTCGCCTACCGGTGGTGCCACGCCGCCGGTACTCCGCTGACCTCGTATCGACGTGCCGCCGGCACCGCGTCGAGATGCCGCCGTCGCAGCTCAGCGGGGTCGGCGGCGACCTCGGGTGCACGCCTGCGGCCGTCCGACCGATACGGTTGCCGGGTGCCACTGGTCGCCGCCGCCGTCTGCCCGCACCCGCCGCTGCTGATTCCCGAGGTCGCGGGGGCCGCCGCCGCAGAGTTGGCCGACCTTCGTCGGGCCTGCGACACGGCGGTCACCCGACTGGTCGACTCGGGTGCCGACGAACTGCTCATCGTGGGTGACGGTCCGGACACCCGCCGCTACGACCCGCCGTTCCACGGTTCCCTCGCCGCGTACGGCCTGCCCTTCGAACCGACAGTGGGTCGGCCCGGCCCCGACAGCCGGCCCGACCTGCCGCTGAGCCTGACCATCGGCGCGTGGCTGCTGGGCCGGACCCACCCGGACCCGGCATCCGCGGTGTCGGCCATGTACGCCGTGGCGCCGCAGACCGATCCGGTCTCGTGCGCGCAGCTCGGCGCCGGCTGGGGCGGTGATCGGAACTGGGCGCTGCTGGTGCTTGGTGACGGGTCGGCCTGCCGGGGGGCGGCAGCGCCGGGCTACGCGGATCCACGCGCCGAGGCGTACGACAGCGGGGTCGCCGAGGCCCTGGCCGGCGCGGACCTCGACGCCCTGCTCGACCTGGACCCGGAGCTTTCGGCGCAGCTGCGGGTCGCCGGCCGGGCCGCCTGGCAGGTGCTGGCCGGTGCGGCCCGTGCCGCCGGTGGCGACTGGCGGGGCGAGCTGAGCTTCAACGCGGCGCCCTACGGAGTGGCCTACTTCGTGGCCACCTGGGAACGGCCGTGAACCCGGGCACCGTGCTCGCCGTGGTGGGACCCACCGCGGCGGGAAAGTCGGCGCTGAGCATCGCCCTGGCGCACGCCCTCGACGGCGAGGTGGTCAACGCGGACTCGATGCAGCTCTACCGGGGCATGGACATCGGCACCGCCAAGCTCACAGTCGCCGAGCGGGACGGCGTGCCGCACCACCTGCTCGACATCTGGGAGGTCACCGAGCCGGCGAGCGTCGCCGAGTATCAGGCGCTGGCCCGGGCGGCGGTCGACGACATCCTCGCCCGAGGGCGGGTGCCGTTGCTGGTCGGCGGGTCCGGCCTGTACGTGCGGGCGGTGCTGGAGCAGTTCGAGTTCCCCGGCACCGACCCGGCGCTGCGGGCGCGGCTGGAGAACGAACTGGCCACCGTCGGCCCGGCACCGCTGTACGCGCGGCTGCGCGAGGCCGACCCGGTGGCGGCGGCCGGCATCCTGCCCGGCAACGGTCGGCGGATCGTCCGCGCGCTGGAGGTGATCGAGCTGACCGGAGCGCCGTTCACCGCCGCGCTGCCCGAGCCGACACCTTACTACCCTGCTGTACAGATCGGCGTCGATCTGGACACCGCCCGGCTCGACGAGCGGATCGCTGTCCGGGTGGACCGGATGTGGGCCGACGGGCTGGTCGCCGAGACCCGGCGGCTGGTCGAGCGGGGCCTGCCCGAG
Source organism: Verrucosispora sp. ts21 (assembly GCF_002879555.1). Classification (NCBI taxonomy): domain Bacteria; kingdom Bacillati; phylum Actinomycetota; class Actinomycetes; order Micromonosporales; family Micromonosporaceae; genus Micromonospora; species Verrucosispora sp. ts21. Next base: position 24,268 of record NZ_PNOZ01000083.1, read on the forward strand.
GGGCGTACGGCCAGCCGGGCGCTCGGCTACCAGCAGGTGCTGCGCATGCTGTCCGGGGAGTTGACCGAGACCGAGGCCCGCGACGACACCGTACGGGCGACCCGCCGGTTCGTCCGCCGCCAGCGTTCCTGGTTCCGGCGCGACCCGAGGATCCACTGGCTGGACTCGGCCGAGCCGACGCTGGTCGAGGATGCCCTGCGGATCCTCCGTGACGCTGCGCGATGATGAGGGCGTGAAGTTCACCAAGGGCCACGGCACCGGCAACGACTTTGTGATCCTGCCCGACCCGGACGGCGCGCTGGACCTGACACCCGAGCTGGTGGCCGCGATCTGCGACCGACGGCGGGGCCTCGGTGGCGACGGCGTGCTGCGCGTCGTCCGGGCCGCCAAGCACCCCGACGGGGCCGCGCTGGCCGGTGACGCCGAATGGTTCATGGACTACTGGAACTCCGACGGCTCATTCGCCGAGATGTGCGGCAACGGCGCACGGGTCTTCGTCCGGTTCCTGCTGGACAGCGGGCTGGCCACGCCGGTCGACGGCGTCCTGCCGGTGGCCACCCGGGCCGGCCTGGTGCGGGCCCGCCTCGACGGTGCGGACATCGCCGTCGAGATGCGCCGACCCCGGCTGTACGCGACCTCCACCGCCGCCCTGGGCGCACTGACCCTGCCCGGCACCGCCGTGGACGTCGGCAACCCGCACCTGGTCTGTCCGCTGCCGGCCGGGCTCGAGTTGACCGGTCTCGACCTGACCCGGGCACCCGGATTCGACCCGACGATCTTCCCGTCCGGGGTCAACGTCGAGTTCACCGCCGACGGCGAGCCACTCGACGGCGTCGACGGACACGTGCTGATGCGGGTCTACGAACGGGGTTCCGCCGAGACGCTGTCCTGCGGCACCGGCGCCTGCGCCGTGGCCGCCGTGGCCCTGCGCGACATCGCCCGGGAGACCGGCACCATAGCCGTCGACGTCCCCGGCGGCCGCCTCACCGTCACCCTGACCGAGAACTCCTGCTGGCTCTCCGGCCCCGCCCTCCTCACCGCCACCGGCACCCTCACCCTCCCCTAACCACCCCACCCCTCCCCTCCCACCCCT
>NZ_PNOZ01000084.1:0-24946 GCF_002879555.1 Verrucosispora sp. ts21
TGGGGCGACCGTGCCCGGCGTAGGGATCAAGCCTGACCGCCCGAAGCCGGGCACGGTCGCCCCAGCCCCCACCGCAACCACCCCCACAGAGCCAGACCGGGCACGATCAAAGGCTGGGAAGAACCCCGACCACATCCCCCACCACCACAACCGCCGGCGGACGTACCCCCGCAGCCGCCACATCCTCGGCCACCTCAGCGAGCGTGGAGCGGAGGATCCGCTGCGCCCCGGTGGTGGCCTCCTGGACCACAGCCGCAGGAGTGTCCGCCGGGCGACCGTGCCGCAGCAGGGTGGCGGTGATCGCCGGCAGGTTCTTCAGCCCCATCAGGATCACCAGTGTGCCGCGCAGCGCGGCGAGCGCGTCCCAGCGCACCAGCGAGGCCGCCGAGTCGGGTGCGACGTGGCCGGAGACCACGGTGAACTCGTGCGCCACCGCTCGATGGGTGACCGGGATACCGGCCGCCGCCGGGGCGGCGATGGAGCTGGTGACGCCGGGCACCACGGTCACCGGTACGCCGGCTGCCGCGCAGGCCAGCAACTCTTCACCGCCGCGTCCGAAGACGTACGGGTCACCGCCCTTGAGGCGCACCACGAAGGCACCGGCCTGCGCCCGGTCGACCAGGATCCGGTTGATCTCTTCCTGGGTGCGGGACGGGCCGTACGGGATCTTCGAGGCGTCCACCAGTTCCACGCCGGTACGCAGTTCGTCGAGGAGCAGGCCGGGCACCAGCCGGTCGGCGACCACCACGTCGGCCTCGGTGAGCAGCCGCCAACCACGGACCGTGATGAGTTCCGGGTCGCCCGGTCCGGCACCTACCAGTGCGACTCGGCCGGGTGAGCCGGTCGGAGTGTTAATAGGGGCCCCCTGCTCTACCGCAGGCGTTAACAGGGTGCCCTTCCTTTCACGCAGGAGGGTGCGGATGGCGTCGCGGACGGTCATCGCGCGGCGGGGGTCGCCGCCGCCGAGGACGGCCACGGTGACCGGGCCGTGCCGGGTCACTGCCGGGGTCCAGGCGGTCGCCGCCTCGCGATCGTCGGCGCGTACGCAGAAGATGCGGCGCTGTTCCGCGGCGGCGCTGACGGTGGCCGCGGCGGCCGGGTCGTCGATCGCAACGTGGACGAGCCAGGCGTCGTCCAGGTCGTCAGGGGCGAACCGGCGCGGTATCCAGCGCAGTCGGCCCGCGTCGGCGTGGGCCTGCAGTGCCGGGCTGATCTCCGGGGCCACCAGCAGCACGTCCGCGCCCGCGTCGAGCAGCGCGGGTACCCGCCGGGTGGCCACTGCTCCCCCGCCCACCACGACGACCCGTCGGCCGGCCAGCCGGAGTCCGAGAGGGTACGGACTCGTCACTTCTCCGCCACCCCGGCGGAGTCGAAGGTGGCCACCTCGTGCAGCACCCGGACCGCGCCGGTGACCACGGGCAGGGCGAGCAGCGCGCCGGTGCCCTCGCCGAGCCGCAGGCCCAGGTCGATAAGCGGGGTGAGGCCGAGTTGCCGCAGTGCGACGGTGGCGCCGGGCTCGGCGGAGCGGTGACCGGCGATCATCGCGCCGACCGCGTCGGGGGCGAAGGCCGCGGCGGCCAGCGCGGCGGAGACCGCGATCACCCCGTCCAGCAGCACCGGTACGCGACGCGCGGCGGCGCCGAGGAGCAGCCCGGTCAGCGCGGCGTGTTCCAGTCCGCCCACGGCGGCCAGCACTCCGAGCGGGTCTGTCGGGTCGGGTGTGTGGCGCAGCAGCGCCGCCCGGACTACTTCGATCTTGTGCTGGTAGGTCGGGTCGTCCACGCCGGTGCCCCGGCCGGTCGCCTCGGCGGCGTCGACTCCGGTGAACGCGGCGATCAGCGCGGCGGCCGGGGTGGTGTTGGCGATCCCCATATCGCCGGTGACCAGCAGGGCCGCCCCGCCGTCGATCAGTTCCCCGGCGATGCGGATGCCGACCTCGACGGCGGACCTCGCCTCGTCACGGGTGAGCGCGGCGGTGACGGTCATGTCCCGGCTGCCCCGCCGGACGTTGGCGTCGACCAGCCGCGGCACGTCGACGCGGCCGTGGTCGACCCCACCCGGCACGTCGACGCGGCCGGGGCTGACGCCGCCCGGTGCAGCGACGCGAGCGTCGCCCGTCGGCGGGTGATCGTCGGGGGTGGGCAGGGGGGTGGCCACGCCGACGTCGACCACGGTCACCGTGGCACCGGCCTGCCGGGCGAACGCGTTGACCACCGCGCCGCCGGCCAGGAAGTTGCCGACCATCTGGACGGTGACCTCCTGCGGCCAGGGGGTCACCCGCTGGGCGTGTACGCCGTGGTCACCGGCGAAGATGGCCACGGCCGCCGGGCTCGGCAGCGGTGGCGGGCAGGTGCCGGCCAGGCCGGCGAGGCGTACGGACAGCTCCTCCAGGAGGCCGAGCGAGCCGGCGGGCTTGGTCAGCCGGGTCTGCAACTGCCGCGCCGTGCTCATCGCCGCCTCGTCGAGCCGGCCGATCGCCGCGATCGTGGTCTCCAGCATCATGCCTCCAGAATCTCCGCCAACACCTTGATGAACGCGTCGGTGCAGGCCCGGTCCCGCACCGCGATCCGCAGCCAGTCCGGGCCGAGGCCGGGGAAGGTGTCGCCGCGGCGTACCGCCCAACCATGCTCGCGTAGCGCGGCGCGGATCCGGTCCGCGCCCGGCCGGTGGATCAGGACGAACGCGCTGGCCGGACGCCCGACGACGCGTACCCCGGGCAGGGCCGACAGGCCGGCGACCAGGTGGTCGCGGTCGGCGGCGAGTTGCGCGGCGATGGCGCGCTCGGCCTGCACCGCGGTGGGGCCGGCGCAGGCGGTCGCGGCGGCCAGGGCCGGCGTGGAGACCGCCCAGAGTGGCTGTACGGCCGCCAGCCGGCGCAGCAGCGCCGCCTCGCCGAGCAGGTAGCCGATCCGCAGTCCGGCCAGCCCCCAGGTCTTGGTGAGGCTGCGGACGACCACCAGTCCGGGCAGGTCCCGACGGGCCGCCAGGGATTCGGGCTCACCTGGCTGGCCGGGAGCGGCGGTGGTGTCGGCGAACGCCTCGTCGACCACGAGCACGCGCCCTGGCCGGGCCAGGGTGGCCAGGTCGGCGGCGGGATGCAGCACCGAGGTGGGGTTGGTCGGGTTGCCGATCATGACCAGGTCGGCGTCGGCGGGGACCCGCTCCGGGTGCAGGCGGAAGTCGTCCGCCGGGTCGAGCAGCACCCGCTGCACGTGGTGCCCGGCCGCCCGCAGCGCGGCCTCCGGCTCGGTGAACTGCGGGTGGACCACCACCGGCCGGCGGATGCCGCGCAGCGCCTGGGCGAGCAGTACGAACCCTTCGGCGGCCCCGGCGGTCAGCAGCACCTCGGCCGGTGGCCGACCGTGTCGGGCGGCAACGGCGGCTCGCGCGGATTCCGGGTCCGGGTACGCGGCCAGGTCGGCGAGTGACGCCGTGATCGGTTCGGCCAGCCAGTCCGGCATCGGTGCACGCCGTACGTTGACGGCGAGGTCGACCAGCCCCGCGCCCACCTCCGCGTCACCGTGATGGGTGAGATCCGGCTCGGCGGTCGGCGGGTGCGACCGGGTCGCCGGGGTCAGCGGTGCGTGCATGTCCGCGATCCTGCCGGGAACGCGGCACGGGTGACAGCAGCGCGGGGGGTGGGCCGCATCACCACCGATCACTTCATGAGTATTTCTCATGGATGATTCGGAAATGTCATAACTTAAGGGTGTGAGCAACCGACCCCTTGCTGCCGCTGGTCGTTTCGTTCCTCTCCTCCGTGCCGGGCTGATCGCCGGCATCATCGTCGCCGCCGTGGCGTACCCCGTGGTCGCCCTGACCGGCGTCGGCGCCAAGGCCACCGCGCACGCCGTGGAGAGCAAGACCCGACTGCTGGCCACCGCCCTGCCCGCCGAGACCTCCTACCTCTACGCGCCCGACGGCAAGACCATGCTGACCATGTTCTTCGAGGAGTACCGGCAGTACACCAAGCTGTCGGACATCTCTCCGCACATGCAGCAGGCGATCGTGTCGGCCGAGGACAACCGCTTCTACCGGCACCACGGCGTCGACCCGAAGGGCGTCGCCCGGGCCTTCGTGGCCAACGCCAAATCCAGCGGCGTCTCCCAGGGCGCCTCGACCCTGACGATGCAGTACGTGCGGATGGCGCTGCGGGACAGCGCGAGCACCCCGAAGGAGGTGCAGGAGGCCACCGCGCAGACCCCGGTCCGCAAGGTCAAGGAGATGCGGATGGCGGTCGACCTGGAGAAGGAGATGAGCAAGGAGGACATCCTCGAGCGCTACCTCAACTCGGCGTACTTCGGGCACCGGGCGTACGGCATCTACGCCGCCAGCGAGATCTTCTTCTCCAAGACCCCGAAGGAACTCACGCCCGTCGAGGCGGCCACCCTTGCCGGCCTGGTGAAGTCGCCCTCGCAGTACGACCCGGCCAGCTCGGACCAGAAGGAGGCCACCGCACGACGCAACTACGTGCTGGACAACATGGCCCGGCTCGGCTACCTGTCGCCCGACTCGGTCGCGGCGGCGAAGACCGAGCCGATCCGGCTGCGGCTGACCTATCCGCCGAACGACTGCGCCTCCGTGCCGGAGAGCTGGAACAGCTGGGGCTTCCTCTGCGACTACCTGAAGAACTGGTGGAGTGCGCAGCCGGCCTTCGGCGACAACCGGCTGGAACGGCTGGACAAGCTGCGGCGCGGCGGCTACCGGATCGTGCTCAGCATGGACCCGAAGATCCAGGCGGCGGCCGAGGACAACGTCGGCACCAAGGGCAACACCGGCAGCCCGTTCGCCAACGGCATCGTGGTCGCCGAGCCGGGCACCGGGCGGATCAAGGCGATGGCGGTGAACCGCACCTACTCGCTTCAGGTCAACGAGAACCCGCTCAGCTCCAACCCGGAGGCGGGGCCGAACGTGCGGGCCAACTACCCGAACACGGTGGCACCCCTGATGGGCGGCGGCGACCTGCCCGGCTACCAGGCCGGATCGACGTTCAAGATGTTCCCCATGCTTGCCGCGTTGGACGCCGGCATGACCCTGAACACCACCTTCAACGCACCACACTCGTACCGGTCGGAGATCTACGACGGGTGGCAGCCGTCGAACGCCAGCGGCGCGATGAGCGGCATGCAGACCATGTGGTCCGGTTTCGGCAAGTCGGTGAACACCTACTTCGTCTGGCTGGAGGAACAGGTCGGCGCGGAGCGGGCGGTCCGGCTCGCCGAGCAGTTGGGGCTGCGCTGGCGTACCGACGTGGACCGGGACCACGCCTCGCCGTCGAAGGCCAACAAGTGGGGTGCGTTCACGCTTGGCGTCTCCGACGCCACCCCGCTGGAGATGGCCAACGCGTACGCCGCCGTCGCCGCCGACGGGCGGTACTGCGAGGCGATGCCGGTGTCCGCGATCTACAACCGGGACGGCACCCCGGCGACCTTCAAGACCCCCGGCGGCATCGAAAGGGAGATCGCCAAGCCCCGCTGCCGCCAGGTGGTCAGCGCGGACGCCGCCCGGGCCGCCACCGATGCCGCCCGCTGCCCGACCGGTGACACCCCGGCCAAGGGTGGCTGCGGCGGCTGGTCGACCGCGGACAGCGTACGAGGCACGGTGGGTCGCCCGGTGGCCGGCAAGACCGGTACCACGGACAGCACCCGGTCGGCCTGGTTCGTCGGTTACACCCCGGAACTGGCGGCGGCGAGCTTCATCTCCGACCCCGACAATCCGTTCAACGCGGTGGGCGACGGCCAGTCGCAGATCCCGATCGCGGCGGTCGCGAACACGCTCCGCGACGCACTCAAGGGCAAACCGGTGCGGGACTTCATTCCACCGTCGGACCGGATAGTCGGCTGACCACCGGCCCGGCGTCCGTCTCGGACGCCGGGCCGTCCGAGCCGCTCGGGGCGCCGGGTGACCCGCTCCCGGCGGACGGGCCGAGCACAACGGCCGGCGCAGCGTTCGGGGCGGCGTCGGGGTCGGCGGCCGCGGCGGCCACCAACCGGGTCGCCAGGTGCGGATACGCGGCCCAGTGCGGCACCAGCTGAGAGGCGTGCACGCCACGCCAGACGAACCCCTCCGGGGCACCACCTGCCCAACTCCAGGCCGGACGTTGGCCACCTCGCGGGGAGAGCACCCCCTGGTGCTCCTTGTGCCCGACGACCACCTCACCGCGAACCGCGATCACACTGTCGCTCTGGGCGGTCGCCTCCCGGTAACCGACCACCAGTCCGTCGCGGAGGCTGCCGATGGCGTCGAGCACGCCACACATGGGCAGGCCGTCCACCTCCCGGGCCAGCCAGAGCAGACCGGCCCCCTCGGCCACCACCGGGCGGCCGGTACGAGCCAGCTCGGCGACCGCGATGCAGAGCCGCCGGTTGGCGGAGAGCTGCTCGACGTACGACTCGGGCAGGGCACCCCCGACCACAAGCGCCCGGGTACCGGCCGGCAGCGCCTCGTCGGTGAACGGGTTCACCGTCACCACGTCCGCCCCCGCCGCCCGCAGCAACTCGACGGTCTCGACGTGGCTGAAGGTGCCAGCGGGTCCGCCGGCCACCGCGATGACCGGGCGTGGCCGATCCGGGGCCGCCGCGTCGCCGGCCGCCGCCGGCTGCGGTGACCAGGCCGGCATGCCCAGCGCCGGGGCGGAGCGGGCCAGGCCGAGCAGTCGTTCCAGGTCGACGGTGGCGGCCACCGCCTCGCCGAGCCGCCGGACCGCCCGGGTGGCCTCGCCGGCACCGGTGACCACCGGCACCACTGCGTGCCGTCGGGACGGCAGCACCGGTGGGAGGTCCTGCCGGCGCAGCGCGCCGTAGACAGGTACGCCGATGTCGTCGAGCGCCTCGCGCAGCAACGCCTCGTGCCGCGAGGAGGCGACCCGGTTGAGGATCACCCCACCGATCCACAGCTGCTCGTCGTACGCCCGGAACCCGTGCACCAGCGCCGCCACCGACTGCCCCATCGCGGCGACGTCGACCACCAGCACGACCGGGCTGCGCAGCGCGGTGGCCACCGCGGCAGTGGATTCGGTGTCGCCCCGGCCACTGAGACTGTCGTAGAGGCCCATGCTGCCCTGCACGACCGCGAGGTCGGCGTCGGCGGCACCGTGCAGCAGCAACGGGGCGAGCCGTTCGGAGCCGACCAGCCGCGCGTCCAGACTGCGCCCGGGACGGCCGCAGGCCAGGCCGAGGTACGCCGCGTCGACCTGATCCGGGCCGATCTTGAAGCCGGCCGCGTCGAGCCCCTGTTCGGCGAACGCGGCGAGCAGGCCGATCGCCACTGCGTTCTTGCCGTGCCCGGACGAGGGGGCGCTGAGCACCAGACGCGGCACGACGGTCATCATCGACTCCTCGCGAACGGACGAGCGTGCCGAGGGGCCGGCGCGCTCCGCCCGCGTGACGATAGCCGAACCGGACTACTGGCACGCACCGGCCGGTACCCCTCCCATTCCGGCGTCCCGGCCGGCCCACGCCCCGCCCACCGCCCGGGTACGCTGCGCCACCACAGCCGGCGGCGCGGCACGGGGGCGACGACCCACCGGGTAGCCTCGTGGCGTGTACCGGTTCCTGCTGACGCCGCGCTGGCTGGGCATCCTCGCGCTGACTCTGGTCGCTGCCACGGTGATGGTGCTGCTGGGCAACTGGCAGCTGGACCGTTACCAGGGGCGTACCGCGATCAACGAACGGATCGACGCCGGCCTGCGGATGGCGGCGGTGCCGCTGCGCGAGGCGCTCGCCGCGCCGACCGGCGGTCCCGGCACGATCGGACCACCACCGGCCGAGGAGCGGACCTTCACCCGGGTCACCCTGACCGGCCGGTACGACACCGACAACACCGTGTTCGTCCGGGGTCGTACGGTCGACACCAAGGTCGGCTTCGAGGTACTCACCCCGCTGGTGCTTACCGACGGCACGGCCGTACTTGTGGACCGGGGTTGGATTCCGCCGGCCCCGGGTGGCGCGCTGGCCCAGCCGGAGATGCCGGCCACCCCGGCAGGCGAAGTGACAGTCGAGGGCCGGGTACGCGCGAGCGAAAGCGGCGACGCCAAGGTGTCCCGCCGCGACGGCCAACTGGAAAGCCGTCGGATCTCGCTGCCCCAGCTCGCCCCTCAACTGCCGTACCCGCTGCACGGGGGGTACGTGCTGCTCGACGAGCAGACGCCGGCCGCCGATCCGGTGTTCAAGGCGGTGCCGGTGGGGCACGCCAACAACTGGCAGAACCTCGGCTACGTCGTACAGTGGTGGATCTTCGGGGCGATGACCGTGTTCGGCTTCGGCTGGATCGCCCGCCGGGAGGCCCGCCGCCTGGCCGGGGTGACCGACGACCGGCCCCGCGACCGCGCCGCCGACCCCTCCCCCGCCTGACCCCCGCCGCTCCTCCCCGCCTGACCGCCGCTGACCCGACGGCCCGGCCGCTGAGCCGACGGCCCGCTTGGGGCGACGGCCCGCCGCTACGGTGACGGCGCGGCCGGTGGGCGGCCGGCGTGGATGGCACGGACGGTGTCGATCGTGTCGGCCTCGGCGGCGGACTTGTCCTCGCGGTACCGCACGACCCGCGCGAAGCGCAGCGCCACCCCGCCGGGATAGCGCGAACTGGTCTGCACGCCGTCGAAGGCGATCTCCACCACCTGCTCGGGGCGGACCCGCACCACCCAGTCGCCCCGCTCCACCGCCAGGCCAAGGAAGCGTTCGGTCTGCCAGCGCAGCAGCTCGTCGGTGAGCCCCTTGAAGGTCTTGCCCAACATCACGAACTCGCCGGTGCGCGGATCACGCGCCCCCAGGTGCAGGTTGGACAGCCAGCCGGTGCGCCGGCCGCTGCCCCACTCGACGGCGAGCACGACCAGGTCCAGGGTGTGCCGAGGCTTGACCTTGATCCACGCTGCGCCGCGCCGGCCCGCTTCGTACGGCGCGTCGGGTGCCTTGACCACGACACCTTCCTGGCCGGCGTCGAGCGCGGCGGCGAACGCCTCGCCGGCCCGCTGCGGCTCGTCCACCTCCATCCGCCCCACCAGCAACCCGGCGTCGACCGTGCCGCGCAGCACCGCCCACCGCTCGCGGCCCGGCGCGTCGATCAGATCCGTGCCGTCCAGATGCAGCAGGTCGAAGAAGTACGGCGTGAGCACCGTCGTGCCGGTGCTCGCGGCGGCGGCCCGCACCGCCGGGGCGACCGGCGCGGCAGCGGTCGGTCCGTCCGTGGACCGGGCACCGGCTGATCCGCCGCGCCGGGCGGCGGCGCTGGAGGTCTGCTGGAAAGGCAGGGGTCGGCCCGTCTCGTCCAGGCCGATGGCCTCGCCGTCGAGGACCAGCTCCCGCGCCGGCAGGGCCCGCACCGCGGCGACCACCTCGGGCACCCGGGCGGTGATGTCGTCCAGGCTGCGGGTGAACACGGCGATGTCCGACCCGCTGCGGTGCACCTGGATGCGGATGCCGTCGAGCTTGACGTCGACCACGGCGGGGGTGCCCGTGGCGGCCAACGCCTCGTCGACCGAGGAGGCGCTCTGGGCCAGCATCGGCGCGAGTGGCCGCCCGACCCGCAGCCCGAACCCGGCCAGGGCGGCAGCGCCACCGGCGAGCGCGGCCACCGCCACCTCACGCAGGTCACCGGCGAGCAGCAACGCCCGGCGTACGGCGGCGACCGGCACCCCGGCGGCGCGGGCGATCGCGTCGGCGAGCAGCCCCGCCTGAGCGCCGTGGCGCAGCTCGCCGAGGAACAACCCGGTGAGCAGCCGCTGCTCGTCGGCGGTCGCCGCCGCGTAGAGGCTGTGCACCAGGGCACGGCGACGGGCCTGTGATCCGCTGCCGTGCACCGCGGCGATCGCGTCGATGGCCGCGTCGACCGCACCGACGGTCAGGGTCGGCTCCGCCGCCGGTGGCGGCAGGTCACGCAAGCCGGCCCAACCGACGCCGGTCTGCCGCTGGCGCAGCTCACCGGCGAGCCAGCCGGCTCCTGCGGCGATCTCGACCGGATCGAGCCGGCGCAACGCCTCGGCGAGCAGCTCGACCTTCGCCCGCCGGCCGCTGGTCGCGCCGACGGCTGCGGAGGTGGCAGCCAGGTCGAGGAATCGCACGCCCCAATCCTGCCAGCCACCTCCGACAACGCACGCCGTTCACCGCACCGCCGCCATTCGCGAGCGCCGCCGTTGGCCGGGCGTCGACTCGGGAGCGTCGGCCTCAGGCCGGGACCGGTTCCTCCACGCGCAGGCCGCGGGCGCGGACCCCCTCGGCGATGCGGGACAGCGACGCGTCCAGGGCGACCAGGGCGGCGGAAAGCTCCGCGAGCTGTTCCTTGAGCGTGTCCTCGGGCCACGCGGAGACGTCGATGTCTCCCAGAGCGCTGACGGCGGCCCCCAGGCGGGCCATCTCCTCGTTCGTACGCATGTTCGAGAGGCTACAACAGCCCCGCGTCCGACACACCGGAAACGGCCACCATTCGTGCGAAGTTACGGGTTCAGCCGCGACCCACCTCGGCCACCTTGGCCAGCAGCAACGCCTCGGCCAGGCAGACCCGGGCGAACTCGCCCAGGTGCAGGCTCTCGTTCGGCCCGTGCGCCCGGGCGTGCGGATCCTCCACACCGGTCACCAGGATCGCCGCCTGCGGGAACATCTCCCGCAGAGTGGCGATGAACGGGATCGAGCCGCCGAGGCCGATGTCCACCGCGTCGGTGCCGTCCCAGGCCGCCCGGAAGGCCGACCGGGCGGCGTCGAACATCGGGCCGGACGAGTCGATGACACACGGCGCCCCGTCGTGCTCGAAGCTCACCTCGACCTGCGCGCCCCAGGGGGCGTGCCGGTGCAGGTGTTCACGCAGCGCCGCGTACGCCTTGGTCGGGTCGTCGCCCGGCGCCAGCCGTACGCTCAGCTTGGCCTTGGCGGTCGGCACCAACGCGTTGGGCGCCTCGCCGGTGGCCGGGGCGTCGATGCCGAGGACGGCGAGCGCCGGCTTGGTCCAGATCCGGTCGGTGATCCGGCCGGTACCGATCAACTGCACCCCCTCCAGCACGCCCGCCTCGGCACGGAACCGCTCCTCGGGGTAGTCGACGGTGGCGCCTACGCCCTGGGTCAACCCGTCGACCGCGACGTCGCCGGCGTCGTCGTGCAGGGTGGCCAGCAGCCGGACCAGGGTGGTCAGGGCGTCCGGCACCGGCCCGCCGAACATGCCACTGTGCACGGCCTGCTCCAGGGTGCGTACCTCGACGAAGAGGTTGACCAGGCCGCGCAGCGAGGTGGTCAGCCCCGGCACGCCGATGTCCCAGTTCGTCGAGTCGGCGACCACGATCACGTCCGAGGCGATCATGTCGCGGTGCGCGGCGAGCAACCGCTCAAGCGACTCGGAGCCGTACTCCTCCTCGCCCTCGATGAACAGCACCACCCCGACCGGAAGCCGATCGCCGAAGGCGCGCAGCGCGGCGATGTGCGCCATGATGCCGGCCTTGTCGTCGGCGGCACCCCGCCCGTACAGCCGGCCGTCCCGCTCGACCGGCTCGAACGGGTCGGACTGCCACAGCGCCCGGTCGCCGACCGGCTGCACGTCGTGGTGGGCGTAGAGCATGACCGTCGGCGCGCCGGCTGGCGCGGCCCTGCGCCCGATCACTGCGGGCTGCCCACCGGCCCGCACGATCTCCACGTCGAGTCCGCAGCCGCGCAACAGTTCGGCCACCGCTTCGGCGGAGCGTTCCACGTGCGTGTGGTCGAAGCCTTCGAAGGCGATGCCGGGGATCCGAACCAGGCGCTCCAGGTCGGCCCGTACACCAGGCAGTTCCCGCTGCACAGCGGCCCGCAGCTCGGCCTCCGTCATGATCGGTGTGGTCATGACCGGCATCGTATTCCGGCCTTACCCGACCCCGACGGCCACATCGCCGCATCCGGTGCCGCTCGACCTGAACCGCAGCTCAGTCCACCGCCATTCGCAGGTAGTAGCGGTCGGCGTCGTGCGGCAGCGTGGGTGCGCCGTCGACGACCAGGTCGGCCCGGGCCTGCGTACCGTCGGTGCGGAAGTGCTCCTGCTCGCCGAGGTGCCACCGGCGCAGCTCGGGCAGGATTGACGGACCGTCACGGGTCACCGCCCTGGTCAGCCGCAGCGGCTGCGGCGCGGTGACGAAGACCGCCAGGCTCAGGTCGGCCGCCGCCTCGGCACGGGCCGCGCTGACCCCCTCCACGATCAGCACCGGCGCTGCCGGCACCGGCACCGGGTTGGGCAGGAACGCCCGCCGCACCCAGCTGTACCGCTGGTAGGCGCCAGCCTGGCCGGCACGCACCGGTGCCAGCACCGACGACTCCAGGCGACGCCAGAAGGTGAGCTGGTCGTCCCATCCATCGAGCAGATCGTCGGTGTGCACCACCGGCGGACGACCCACGTCGGTGGCGGCGAAGGCGTCGGCCAGCCGCGCCGCGAAGGCCGTCTTGCCCGCACCGCTGGGACCGTCGACCGCCACCAACCGGGTACGCCCCAACCGCGAGGGCCGCCGCAGCACCCGGCGCGCCAGTTCGGCGTACGCCGCAAAGACCGCAACCACGGGCACGGACGTTACCGTTCGTGTTGTCCCACACCGCTTCCGGCCGTGAACCGGCAGGCCAGAAGGCACGATCGGGTCGTGTCCCATTCCGTGATGAGTCCCGGCGTCGAGGCGTTGCTGGAGCAGGCCCGCGCGGGCATGACCCGGTTGACCCCGCAGGAAACGGTGCAGGCCGCCGCCCGCGGCGCGCTCGTGATCGACACCCGTACCGACATGCAGCGACGGGAGCAGGGTGACCTGCCCGGCGTCCTGGTGATCGATCGGACGGTGTTGGAGTGGCGGCTCGATCCGGCAAGCGACTGGCGCATCCCCGAAGCCACCGGCTACGACATCGAGGTCGTCGTGGTGTGCCGCCAGGGCTACAGCTCCAGCCTCGCCGCCGCCAGCCTGCGCGCCCTCGGCCTGCACCGGGCGACCGACATGATCGGCGGCGTGGACGCCTGGCGCGCCGCGGGCCTCCCCTTCTCCGATCGGCCGGCGGACGTACGCCTCTGACCGGTCCGGCCGTGCGTTGGACGGACCGTTCAGGCCTTCATCAGCGTCAACGTCTCCTCCGCGTACCCGACCATCAGCGCCTCCATCTCGGCATCTCCGGGCGCCTCAGGTCCGGCCGTGAAGAGTTCGAGCATGACGTACGCGTCACCGCGCGCCACGTGCACTTTCGCCCGCCGGCCCGCCATCGGTCCGTCGACCTCGGGGACCTCTCCCTTCTCGACCGGCATGAGCCAGATCCAGGCACCGTCACCGAGTAGCGGCAGTTCATGCCAGGTGCCGAGGATCTGCCGGGTCGGTTGCGAGGGGATGGCTTCCTGGGCGTCCTGCGGGGAATCGGCGATCATCATGAAGACGGTGAGGTCGTGCAGCACGGTCGGATCCTGCTGCATGACCCCGAGCGCGCACTTACGCGCCTGATTGTCCGGCTGCCGCGGCCAGTCCCGAGTGGCCGTGGTGCCGCCGTACAGATCGATCAACGGCTGCGGGTCGAGTGCCGCGCACAGCTCGTCCACCAGTTGATAGGTCGCCGCGGGCGACTGCGGGGCGGCCAGTTCCGACGAGGTGCCGGCGCCGGCGCAACCGGCAAGCAGGGTGCCGAACAGCGCGGGCAGCAGCGCAACGGCACGCCGTGGCCAACGGCTGGGAAACGTCACGCCAAGATCTTGTCACGGCTGCCGGCGCCCCCGTCAGACCGGCAAGGCTCCGGGCGGGACGAACGGAAGGTCGTTCGGCGGGCCGGACTCGATCAGCCGCCACAGGGCGGTTGTGTCGAGATGCTCCTCGACCAGGTCCCCCAGCAGGTCGAGGGTGCATTCCCGGGCACCGGCAAACGAGGTGTCCGGGGCGACCCGGAAGCCGGTACGCCCGGCGAGGCGCGACACCCGGGTGAGGAACCAGCGACGGAACTCGTCGGACTCGAAGGCACCGTGCCAGTGGGTGCCGTGCACCACCCCGTGGACCGCACCCTCCCCTGCCCCGTCGAGGTAGCGCAGCAACGGGGTCAGCGTCGGCTCGGCGGCCGAGACGTACCCGTGGTGGATCTCGTATCCGCGTACCGGCAGGTCGTCGGCGCAGGTGCCGGCCACCGCCCGAACCGTCTTGCGCGGGTCGAAGGTGATCTCGATGGGGAGCAGGTCGAGGCCGGGCACGGTGCCGCGTCGGCTCTCCACCGGGTCGTGGATGGCCCGGGCGAGCATCTGGAAACCGCCGCAGATGCCCAGCAGCGGGCGGCCCGCCGCGACGTGCGCGGTGACCACGTCGGCGAGGCCGGTCTCCCGCAGCCAGGCCAGGTCCGCCACTGTCGATTTGGAGCCGGGCAGCACGATCAGGTCGGCGGCGGCCAACTCGGCCGGCTCGACGGTCAGCCGCACTCGTACCCCGGGCTCGGTCGCGAGCGCCTCGACGTCGGTGGCGTTGGAGACCCGGGGCAGCCGCACCACGGCGACGTCGAGCCACTCGGTGCCGTGCGGGGCGGCGGGTCGGCCGAGCACCCGGCCGTAGGCGAGCGAATCCTCGGCGTCCAACCACAGGTCCACCGCCCAGGGCAGGACCCCGTACGTCGGACGTCCGGTGAGCTGGCCCAGCATCGCCAGCCCCGGTTCGAGCAGCCCACGGTCACCGCGGAACTTGTTGACCACGAAACCGGCGATCAACGCCTGGTCGGCGGGGTCGAGCAGGGCCAGGGTGCCGAACATGGCGGCGAACACTCCGCCCCGGTCGATGTCGCCGACCACGATCGTCGGCAGCCCGGCCTGCCGGGCCAGGCCCATGTTGACGTAGTCGCCGTCGCGCAGGTTGATCTCCGCGGGACTGCCGGCCCCCTCACAGACCACCACGTCGTACGCCGAGCGCAGCTCGCTCAGCGCGGCGTAGGCGGTCTCGGCCAGCCGGGGACGCAGCGACGCGAACGTGTCGGCGGTCATCGTGTCGACCGCCTCACCCAACAGCACCACCTGGCTGGACAGATCGCTACCCGGCTTGAGCAGCACCGGGTTGAACCGCAGATCCGGGGCGAGCCCGCAGGCCGCCGCCTGCATCGCCTGCGCCCGCCCGATCTCACCGCCCCGGCCGTCCGGACCGACGACGACTGCCGAGTTGTTCGACATGTTCTGTGCCTTGAACGGTGCGACCTTGACGCCCTGGCGGTGCAGCCACCGGCAGATGCCGGCGGTCAGCACGCTCTTGCCGGCATCCGAGGTCGTCCCGGCGACCAGCAGACCCCCGGTCATCGCTCGCGCCCGGCCGCGACAGC
Organism: Verrucosispora sp. ts21; assembly: GCF_002879555.1. Lineage (NCBI taxonomy): Bacteria > Bacillati > Actinomycetota > Actinomycetes > Micromonosporales > Micromonosporaceae > Micromonospora > Verrucosispora sp. ts21. Next base: position 15,246 of record NZ_PNOZ01000084.1, read on the forward strand.
ACCCGACCCGACCGCGCCCGTTCCCGCCGCCCCGGAGCGGTCACGCGTCAATCGTGCGGCGATCGACCGGGCGGGTGTCGACCGGGCGGGTGTCGACCGGGCGGGTGTCGACCGGGCGGGTGTCGACCGGGTGGCGATGAGGGCACCAGTCCCGATGGTCCGGCGGGCGACTGCTGCGGTCATGCGGCCGACGGTCAACGGGTAGACGGCGGCGAGCCCGAGTGCCGCCAGCCCGACCGCACCGGAGATCCGGGCAGCCCGGGACAGGTGGCGTGCCTCGGGACGTGGCCCGTCACCGAGGAACGGACGCGCCTCGGAGCGGCCGAAGTAGACATTGCGTCCGCCCAGCCGTACGCCAAGCGCCCCGGCCATCGCCGCCTCGCACTGCCCGGCGTTGGGGCTCGGGTGGTCGGCGCGGTCCCGCCGCCACACCCGCCAGGCCTGCTCCCGGTCGCCGTGCCCGACCGGAGCGAGGGCGACGGTCAGCAGGCCGGTCAACCGTGCCGGCACCAGGTTGAGCAGGTCGTCCAGGCGGGCGGCCGGCGTACCGAACCGGCCATAGCGGGCGTTACGGTGCCCGACCATCGCGTCCAGGGTGTTCGCCGCCCGGTAGCCGAGCAGCCCCGGCAGCCCGGCCACCGCGCCCCAGACCAGCGGGGCCACCACGGCATCCGAGGTGTTCTCCGCGACGGACTCGACGGTGGCCCGCGCCAGCTCCGGCTCGTCAAGCGTCGACGGGTCGCGCCCGCAGAGGTTGCCGAGCCGGTGCCGGGCGGCCGGCACGTCACCGGAGCGCAGTTCGCGACCCATCGCCTTCGCCTCATGGCGCAGGCTGCGACCGCCGAGCACCGCCCATGTGCCGGCGGCGACAAGCGTCGCGCGGGCCACCGGCCAGCGTCGGGTGGCGAACGCGGCCGCCGCCCCGACGAGCACCGGCGCGCCCACGGCGAGCGCGGTGAAGGCAGCGCCGGCCAGCCGGTCGGGCCGGTAGAGGCGGCGTTCCAGGGCGGCGGCGGCCCGGCCGAAGCCAGCGACCGGATGCCCGCGTCGAGGGTCGCCGAGCAGCGCGTCGAGCGCATATCCGGCGACAAGTCCTACCGCGTTCGCCACCGCACCCGCGTGCTGCACCACACCACCTCCGGCCGGCAGCCTAGCCGAGCCCGGCACGTCGACCGGCTCGATCCAGCGCGGCCCTGCCGGCATCCCAGCAGGGTCCGCGAGGACCAGCCGGCCGCCGCCCCCGGACAGCCCGAGGACCGACCGGCAGCCGCCCCCGGGCAGCCCGAGAACCAGCCTGCCGCCGCCCCGGGCAGCCCGAGGACCGACCGGCCGCCGGCACCGGGCAGTCGGTCACACCGGCTGCGGCTGCCGCCCACGGCCGCGTCGTCCGCGTCCGGTCACCTCGGCGCCCGCCCCCGATTCCTCCGGACGCCCCAGCGACTCGACCGCAGCTTCGCCACCCTCGAACCGGCCCGCCGCCGACCCGGCAGCGGCCGACCCACCCGCGTCCGATCCGCCCGCGTCCGATCCGCCCGCGTTCGACCCGTCAGAGTTCGACCCGGCGGCCTCGGCGTCGAGCGGGGCCAACTCGTCGGAGGTCTCCGCCGGCTCCCCGCCGTCGAACGGGTCGGACGGGAAGGGCTCGTCCCCGCCCACCTGCCGGTACGCCCCGCTGCCGGGCCGCGTGCCCGGGCCGGCGGCGTACTCGTCGGAACCCAGGTCGGGCAGCTCGAACTCGTCGTCGAGCCCGCCGAGGTCGGGTCGGGCCGGTGCCTCGGAGTCCGGCACCGGCTCGGTCGGTTCGCCGTGCACCCGCTGCTCGGCCTCGTTGTCGGAGACGGCACTTGTGCTCAGGCTCGGCCGGTTACGCAGGAAGCGGCCGCGCCCTCGGGACAGGTCGTGACCGACGGCGACCGCCTCCAACTCGTACAGGGTGCGGTGGTTGCCCGCCTCGTCGGTCCAGTCGCGGGTGTAGAGCCGCCCGCAGACGACCACCGGGTCGCCGACCATCACCGAGGCGGCCACCCCTTCGGCGAGCTTGCGCCAGCAGTTCACCCGTACGCGCAGGCTGTTGCCGTCCACCCACCGGCCGCGGTCCCGGTCGAGGCGGCGGGCGGTGGAGGCGACCTTGAAGTTGGCCACCAGGGTGTTGCTCTGGGTCGTACGACGCCACTCCGGCGCGGTCAGCACGTTGCCGACGATCGTGACATAGGTGTCGAACATCGCCCCTCCAGCGGGGGTCGGGGGCTCACTGTGAGCCGACTCGCCACCGAGCCTGCGCCGACGCCCGTCCTCGGGCAGCCCCGCGCGACCGATCTGTGGACAGAGCAGGCGCCTGTGGAAAAGTGCCTGATCAAGGTCCCGGTGTGGTAGGCCAGTCGGCCCTGTCACCCGCCCGCCCGACGGGGCAATGATCGAGGCACAACAACGTTCCGGATGACTTCCGGCGGGGTAGTGATCTCCCCGACCGCGATGTCGACGAAAGGTCAGCGATCATGAGGACGACCGTCAGCCGTTCCGCCCATGTCCCTGGTGAGGTGCGGCGATGAGCACCAACCCGGCTACTGTGGCGAAGTGCCTCCGGCTCAACGCCGGCTTCTCGCAGGCCGACCGGAACTGGATCGTCGAGCAGTTCGCCACCCTCGACGCCCGCCTGGCCACCTTTGACGCCGACGCGACCGACCTCGAACTTTCGATCAAGGACCGGGAAGCCAAGGGCCAGCGGGTCACCCTGGAGTGCCGGATCGCGGGCTGGGAGAAGATCGTCACCACCTCGTCCGAGCAGGATCTGCGCGCCGCGCTCAACGACGTCCGGGACGACCTGCGCCGCAAGATCAACGACGCGAAGACCCGGCAGGAGCCGCGCAACAACAAGCACCTGCGGGTCGCCCCGCCGCCCGGCCAGGACACGCCGGCCGAGGCCGAGGAACTGGCCGGCACCGGCGCGACGACCGACGACGGGTGAACGTGCCGCCGGCCGGGTCCGGCCGGCGACGCGACCAGACCATGAGAGGTGATCGGCTTGCCGACCGGCCGCGAGGCCCACGGCGACTGAGCCGAGGTGAGCCCCGTCCGTCAGGGCGCGGGCGGGGCTACCACCCGGTAGGGCGGTCGGCGTACCGTCGGCATCGTGGAACCGGATCTGTTGGGCCCGCCGTACGAGCGGCACACGATCGACCTGGGCAGCGACGACGAGGGACCGGTGGTCGCGACCCTGGTCCGCCGCCGGGCCGAGCGCCCGAGCCGACGGGCCGTGCTGTACGTGCACGGCTTCGTCGACTACTTCTTCCAGACCCACGTGGCGGACTTCTTCGCCGCCCGAGGCTGGGACTTCTACGCCCTCGACCTGCGCAAGTACGGCCGCAGCCTGCTACCGCACCAGACCCCCAACTTCTGCTGCGACCTCGGCGACTACTTCCCCGAACTGGACGCCGCCGCCGAGATCATCCGCACCGAGGACGGGCACGACACCGTACTGGCCATGGGCCACTCCACCGGCGGCCTGATCGTCTCGCTCTGGGCACACGACCGCCGCGACGCCGGCCTGGTCGACGGCATCGTCCTCAACAGCCCCTTCTTCGACCTCAACGCCCCCTGGCTGGTGCGTCGACCCCTCGCGGCCGCCGTCGCGCGCCTGGGCCGCCGGGCGCCGCAGCGCGTCCTCCCGTTCAGCCTGGGCACCGTGTACGGCGAGAGCCTCCACGCCGACCATCGCGGCGAATGGACGTACAACCTGGCCTGGAAGCCGCTCGCCGGGTTCCCCGTGCGGGCCGGCTGGATCGACGCCATCCGCACCGGCCAACGCCGCCTGCGGGCCGGACTCGACATCCAGGTGCCGGTGCTGCTCGCCTGCTCGACCCGCTCGTTCCGCAGCACCAAGTGGCACGAGTCGGCCACCCTCGCCGACGCCGTACTCGACGTCGAACACATGGTCCGCTGGGCACCCCGCCTCGGCCCGCACATCACCCTGGCCCGCTTCGACGGCGGCCTGCACGACCTGACGCTCTCCGGCCCCGCCGTACGCGAAAAGGTGTTCGCCGAGGTCGGACGCTGGGCCGACGCCTTCCTCGGTGCCGGACCGACGCCGACCGACCCGCCCGCGCCCGACCCGCTCCCCCCAGCGCCCGGCGACCGCAAGGCGGACGACCCCGAGCAGGCCGACGCGACCGCCTGAACACCGCCGGCAGCCACGAGTAACCGGGTGCACGCCGCCACGACGCGTGCAACGCTGACCCGGCCACCCATTCCGCCGCGCGACGACAGGGCGGCGGTACCCTTCTCGCGCGATACCACGGCGCGCCCGTAGCTCAGCGGATAGAGCAGGGGACTTCTAATCCCAAGGCCGCAGGTTCGAATCCTGCCGGGCGCACCCTCACCACCGCAGGTCAACAGCTTGGTAGGCCCAGTAGGTCGCAGACCTCAACATGAGGTCACGGCCCACCCGTCCATCGCCGAGGCCGAGACGACTCTGACCGGCGAGCAGGTCGAAGCTGTACGGGGTTGCTGGACGAAGACGGCATCTTGGTGGCGGCGACCCTGGGTACGGAGGGCGGCCCGTACACCGAGATCCGCTTTGTCGTTTGCCGCTACGAAACTATGCCCGCCCTGGCTGTGTGCAGCTCACACATGCTCTGAGCATCACGTTCCCAGGCGCTTCCCACGAGAGCGACGGGGTGGGTGACCTCTCTGACTTGCCTGTCATCGGTCTCCACCGAGAGCCGTAGCGACAACGGCTCCGGCTGGATTGCGACCGAGCACTCGAACCGCAGCTCGACCAGGAGCTGACCTGTGCCGCCAGGGGGTAACAGCCGGGGTTGTCCTGTGCTGCGTACCGTGAAGCCCGGCCTCTCTGCCTGAACCTCCCGAACCGTGATCGGCGCGGGACCAGCGTTGATCAACAACAACTGCCCAGACAGTTGGACCGATCCCTGGGCGGCCGAGCCTCCGAAGTTGGCCGACTGAGGTAAGGCCACGAGCGCGACCACTGCGTTCCGCTCCCGCAGATCACGCGAGTCGCGCAGCTCGCTGACACCGAAACCGCCAAGCACAACCCCGACCGCCAACGCAGAGACGAGGTGCAGGGTCATCTTCCAGCCGGCCATCGGCCGGTCAGAGGTGCCGGTTCCCGACTCGGCCGGGTGGTGATTCTGCCCGCCCAAGTCGATCACAGCGTGCTCCACGACATAGGCGTCAGCCTAGGGTCTGCCCACACCTAGCATCAGGTGGATGCTTGACGCCCCGGCCACCTTCGCTCCCTTCGTGCTGCTGGAGTACCCCCACGCTCCTGGCACCTACTGCCTCATGCTCACTGACGGGCAGATGGAAGAGGTTGCGGAGAGGTTCGAGGAGGCGGGAGCCGAAGGCAACGGTCACGGCTGGGAAGCTCTGGCAGAGTCAGTCGTACAGAGGCGGGCGCCGGACCTCGTTGACGATCTCAGCTTCACATCCGAGTCGGGGCCGTTTGCCGTGAACAGCACCAACCTGGATGCGCTGCGTCGCCTCGCGTCGATCTTGTACCCTGCCTACCACGACGAGGCACTGCTCAGAGCTCTGCTTCGTGATGCGGGGCCAGGCCTATTGGCGTAGCTCAGCTTTTGGTTCGTGGCTGGACAGCCGTGGTGGGCGGCTCGGCGTAGGGCCGAGCCGCTCACTGGCTGCCGGCGGTGAGGTGCTGGACCCACTCCGACCAGTACCTGACGACCGTGTGCCAGGCCGGCTGCCGCCCGCGTCTGCGACCTCAGATGTTCGGCAGTCCGCGCTCGGCGAAGCGCCGGATCGGCTGGCCCGGGTTGTGCTGGAACACTGCGATGCCGAACGGCGGGGGCGGGGGCGGCGGGGTGCGCCGAGTCGGTCCAGTACTTGAACTTCTCCACGATCCAGGCCAACTGCCCGACCGGCGAGTTCGTCAACCCGTACCTCAACGTCTGCGGCCAGGTCGACTGGATGTGCATGTAGCCGGCCTGCTCGGTGGCGAAGCGCCCGAGCCGGCTCAGCCGGCCATCGCCGACGTAATCGACGGCGGCAAGACCATCTCCTGGCCGCTCGACGAGGAGCCACCGGCGGAGATCGCCGTCCTCGCCGGCCGGTTCTGCTCGATCAGGAGGTCGCCGCGGTGAAGGCCGAGCGCCGCGATGGGCTGATCGACAAGCAGCGGCCGGGTCGACCCCCGTCGATCACTCGCCCGATTTTGTAGGCGAGTTTCTGACGCAGGACACTAGCTGCGCCGCGAGCCGAAGACCGACTGGCGCGACCGGGATGAGCACGTCTGCCAAGTTGGCGGATCAGCTCGGGTACCGGTCATGGAAGCGGATCGCCACGCTGCCGGGCCCCTCCGTCTGCCGGCCCAGCGGCGTGAGGTCCAGGTAGTTGAAGGTGTTGTGCAGGATGTCGTTCTCCCACCCATAGGACGAGTAGGTGTGGTAGACGTCTTCGCCGTCGCGCAGGAAGACGCTCACTGCGCCCTGCTCGCCCTCGGTGAAGAAGTCCATTCCCTCGGCAATCAGGGTGGCCTTGTCCTTGTAGTTGTATTCGACCGGGGCGACCGCCTCATCGAGGGTGACGTGGAAGTCGTAGTTGAAGTCCGAGTCGAACGACGAGTACCACGGCAGCGGCCAACCCATGCGCTCGCGGTGCCGCAGCAGCTTGGCCAAGGGTGCCCGGGACACGATGGCGAAGGTCGTGTCGCGTGCGTGCAGATGGGCGGGGTGGCCGACGTTGTCCATCAGCAAGGAGCAGAAGCGGCAGCCTTCTTCCCAGGCCGGGTCGAACATCATGTGGTAGACGATCAACTGGCGTCGACCTTCGAACATGTCGGCCAGGCTCACGGTGCCCTGCGGCCCCTCGAAGAAATACTTCTTGTCCACGCGGACCATGGGAAGTCGCTGCCGCTCCGCGGTGGCGGCGCGCCGCGCCTCGTTCGCCGCGGCCTCGGTGGCCAGCAGCGTCTTGCGGGCGACCAGCCATTCCTGCCGGTCGACGACTGTAGGCAGACTCATACGGCCTTCCCTTCCATCCGAATCTCCGTCTCACAAGTGAGTCGGTGTCGGAGGCTGGATTTCGACGTGGCCAGCAGCGTCCATCGAGCCGCGTGGCATCGTTGTCCGCGCCGGGCGATGCTCTAGCCTGGCTCAGTTGCGGCCCGCCTGAGTGCGAGCTGCCGGGGATGTCGACATCGGCCGCTTCGCTTCGACTTACCTTACGAGAGACGCCGCGCGGGCGCCGGACACCGAGGGTGAACCATGAAGTATGTCGTCCTGATTCACAGCAACCCGACCAAGTGGGCGCACCCGATGTTCCTCCACCAGAGTGATCAGGTGGAGCCCGAGGCGCAGGCGACCCTGCTCAAGGAGTTCGGCGAGCTGCTGACGGAGATCGAGCAGTCGGGTGAGCTGATCGAGTCGGCCGCGCTCGACGCCCCGTCCACGAGCAAGGCGCTGCGCGTACGCGACGAGCAGCTGACCGTGACCGATGGCCCGTTCGCCGATGCCAAGGAGCATCTGGCCGGGTTCTTCCTGATCGACGTCGCGAGCGAGGAGCGGGCGATCGAGATCGCGTCCCGGCTGCCCGACTCGCGCTACGGCACGGTGGAGCTGCGGCCGCTTGCGGATCTGTCGGGTACGGAGAGTTAGGCGTGCAGGATCTGCTGCGCGGTCTCGTGCCGCAGGTCCTCAGCGTTCTCGTCCGGCGTCACGGCGACTTCGAGGCCTGCGAGGACGCGGTGCAGGAAGCGCTGCTCGCGGCCGTGGTGCAATGGCCGGAGCAGGGCATGCCCGATTTCCCGTTGGCGTGGCTGATCACGGTGGCCAGTCGGCGGCTGACCGACCTGCGCCGCAGTGAGGCCGCCCGCCATAGGCGGGAGGTCAACTCGGCCGCGTTGACACCTCGCGACGAGTTCGTCGCCGCCGGTCCGGGCGACGACCTGCCGCACGGCGACGACACGCTCGTCCTGCTGTTGCTGTGCTGCCATCCGGCGCTGTCGCGGCCTGCACAGATGGCGCTGACGCTGCGGGCAGTCGGCGGCCTCACGACGGCCCAGATCGCCAACGCGTTCATGGTGCCGGATGCGACCATGAGCCAGCGGATCAGCCGCGCCAAGCGGCAGATAAAGGCGGCCGGCGCGACGTTCCAGATGCCGTCCGGCGCGGATCTGCACGAGCGGCTTCAGGTGGTCCGTCACGTGCTCTACCTCATCTTCAACGAGGGCTACACGGCCACCTCCGGGCCCGATCTGCGACGCCCCGATCTGACCCGCGAGGCGATCCGGCTCACCCGGGAGATCCACCGGCTGCTTCCCGACGACGGCGAGGTCGCCGGGCTGCTCGCGCTCATGCTGCTGACCGACGCGCGCAGCCCGGCGCGCACCGGACCGGACGGGGCCCTGATCGCGCTCGCCGACCAGGACCGGTCCAAGTGGAATCAGGACCAGATTGCCGAGGGCGTAGGCCTGGTGACGCGGACGTTGAGCAGCGCGCCCATCGGGCCCTACCAGTTGCAGGCGGCGATCGCGGCGCTGCACGACGAGGCCGAGCGCGCCGAGGACACCGACTGGCCGCAGATCCTCGTCCTCTACGACCTGCTCGAGCAGGTCTGGCCCAATCCGGTGGTACGGCTCAACAAGGCGGTCGCGGCGACCATGGCACGCGGCCCGCGCAGTGGCCTGGAACTGCTGGCCACGTTGGACTCCGACGAGCGCATCGCGGGCAGTCATCGACTGCTGGCGGTACGCGCGCATCTGTTGGAACTGGCGGGCGACTGCCGGGCGGCGCTTGCGGCGTACAAAGCGGCGGCGCGACGCGCGACGAACCTGCCGGAGCGCCGTTACCTTGAGGCACGCGCCACCCGGCTACACGGTTGAGACCCGGCTGCAACGCAACGCAACGGATCACATTTCCATGCCAGACAATCCCATCACCGGTCGCATCTCGACCCGACCCTCGCCGGCCGCAGGTATTCGAGCGGCCACCTCGACGGCGCGCTGCGGACTGTCGACGTCCACGACCAGGAAGCCCGCCAGGTGGCTGCGGGCCGGCCCCATAGTGTCGTCGGTCGCCAACAGAGCGTCGCCGCTACAGCGTAGCGGCGTGCGGGCCACCGGGTCTGCCAGGGCGGACGCAGCGATGAGTTCGCCCGACTCCGTGATCTCCCGCAGCAGCCGGTCGAAGGCCGCGGCCCGGGCATCGCACAGGTCGACGCCGGTGCCGCTCGGCAGGAACATCGGATGTACCCAGCTGTCGGGGTCACTGTGGATCAGCAGGACGTACCTCACGCCACTCCTCCGCCCAGGCACTGTTGCGACGTTCTCTCAAGAAGGTCGGATCAGCGGCCCCCGGTTCGACATCACGGCGGCAGCAGCGCCGGACTGCGCTCCACCTTCACGCCTGCGGAAGTCTGGCAGCGCCCGTCGGCACGCAACGCGGGCCGCACGGCGGTCGCCCGGCCCGCACGAAGGCAGCCCAGCCCGCACCGCAGATGCGGTAACGGGCTGGGCCGGTACGCCGGTCAGCCGATCTGACAGGTCGTGCCGTTGAGGCGGAACTCGCTCGGACGGTTGTTGGTGCCGGAGTAGGTGGCCTGGAAGCCGAAGCTCGCCGTGCCGTTGGTGGGCAGTGCGGCGTTCCACGCGGCGTTGCGCGCGGTCACGGTCTGCCCCGACTGGGTGACCTGGGCGTTCCAGCCGCCGGTCACCTGCTGATTACCGCCGA